>QKIO01000035.1 GCA_003251015.1 Bacteroidales bacterium | reverse complement strand
ACCAAACCAATGTTTCCGCCAGCTGCAGCCTCTGGTGAAGCATGCCCAATGGACAAGCCAGAAGTACCTCCAGAAAAACGTCCATCAGTAAGTAATGCGCATTGTTTACCTAGGTGTTTCGACTTAAGATATGACGTAGGATATAACATCTCTTGCATGCCTGGCCCACCTTTAGGCCCTTCGTAACGAATGATTACAACATCGCCAGCCTTTACTTCATCAGACAAAATACCATCAATGGCATCATTCTGTGATTCATAAACACGAGCTGTACCATTAAACTTAAAGATAGACTCATCCACTCCTGCTGTTTTAACAATACAACCATCTAGGGCTATGTTGCCAAACAAGATTGCCAATCCACCATCTTGCGAATACGCATTTACACCATTACGAATACATCCTTTGGCACGATCAAGATCAAGTTTACCGTATTTCATTTTTTGAGATCCCAAAACCAAGTTGGGCAAACCAGCTGGTGCACTTGAATAAATATCTTCAGCATCTGCAATTTGATTTGGCGACAACACATCATAGGCTGCTAATGCCTCTTTTAATGATGGATAATCAACCCTGCTTACTGATGTATCAAGTAATCCGATGCGATCTAACTCACCCAAAATACCCATGATACCACCAGCTCTATTTACATCTTCAATATGAGCATCGCCATTAGGTGCTACTTTACACAACACTGGTGTTTTACGAGAAATTGCGTCGATATCCTTAACCGTAAAGTCTACCCCAGCTTCGTGAGCTATAGCTAAAATATGAAGTACTGTATTTGTTGAACCACCCATAGCCACATCTAAAGTCATGGCATTACTGAAAGATGCATGTGTAGCAATATTACGTGGCAATACCGATGTATCCCCATCGCGGTAATATCTATAGGTGCTTTCTACAACTAGATCAGCGGCTTTCTCAAATAATAATTTACGATTAACATGTGTAGCCACAATAGTTCCGTTACCTGGTAAAGCTAAACCAATCGCTTCGTTTAAGCAATTCATGGAATTAGCTGTGAACATACCAGAGCACGAACCACAAGTAGGGCACGCATTTTTTTCAACGGCATCAACTTCCTCGTTAGACACACTATCATCCGCAGCCATAACCATGGCATCCACTAAATCTAATGCTCTATCACCTAACTTACCAGCTTCCATTGGTCCTCCAGACACAAAAACAGTTGGAATATTTAAACGCATCGAAGCCATTAGCATCCCAGGCGTAATTTTATCACAGTTACTAATACAAATCATAGCATCTGCCTGATGTGCATTAACCATATATTCAACACTATCAGCTATAAGATCGCGAGATGGTAAAGAATACAACATACCATCGTGCCCCATAGCAATCCCATCATCAATAGCAATGGTATTAAACTCAGCGGCAAAGCAACCCATGGCTTCAATGCGTTTTTTCACCATCTGACCTATTTCGTGAAGATGAGCATGACCTGGCACAAATTGCGTAAATGAATTCACAACCGCAATTACTGGCCTACCAAAATGCTCTTCCTTCATTCCATTGGCTCTCCAAAGACTTCTGGCTCCAGCCATTCTACGTCCTTCTGTTGACGTGGCGCTTCTTAATCTAAATTTCATCTTCATCATCAGCTTGTTATCGCATAAAAAAAGCCCTTCCCAAGGAGTGAGAAAGGCTAATTATTATATTGTTAATATAATTTACTACACACAGTCTCACTTCTCATTGGTAATGACCACGAGAATAATAATATTGAGAATGAGTGATAAATTAAATTTCATTTTAAATTCGTGTTACTTTTTACGTTAGCAAAAATAAGATTGTATTTCCAAAGAACAAAAAAAAAACACTAATATTTGCGAAATCACACCAAATATATTTCTACGAAGGCTTTTCAAATCACTACAATATCAATATTTTGATATCGACAAAGCGTTACAAACCGCACAATAAAAGAGCTTCGACTCTTTTATGTACATTTTCTTCCAAAAAGAAACCTAAAGCTCTAAACTTTGTTAAAAACATAGTAACACAATATATTAATCAACATTTTAAAACGCTACAGTCATGAAACAGATGTGGAATGATAAGTTTAAAGCAGAGCAGTACTTATATGGAGAAACACCAAACATTGTGTTTAAATCGTTTATAGACAAGCTGGAGCCGGGTAAGATTCTATTACCGGGAGAAGGAGAAGGTCGTCATGCCGTGTACGCCGCACTTAAAGGATGGGATGTAACCGCAGTGGATTACAGTGAGCAAGGACGTCAAAAAGCGTTGGCTTTAGCTGATAAAAACGGAGTTAAAATTAATTATCTGACCCATGACATTATTAACTACATACCTCCAGAAAATTATTTTGATGTGGTGGCCAATATCTTTGTTCATTTACCTTCGGTGTTAAGAAAAGAAGTCTACCACAACCAAATATCTGGCTTAAAACAAAATGGAATATTATTCATAACAGCCTTTTCAACCTATCAATATACACTTAGCAGCGGCGGTCCAAAAGACAAAGATTTGCTATTTACAACCAAAGGTTTAGCTAACGAAGTGAGTAACGTTGAAATACTTCGAAACGAAGAAATGATTGTTCGTTTAGCAGAAGGTACTGGACATATCGGACTTGCAGAGATGATAGCTTTTGAAGGACGAAAACAATAAGAAAGAAAAAAGCCATAACGAACGTTATGGCTTTTCCTTTTATATCATCAAAACTACTTTTTGTATGGAGACACAAAATGATAATGTGAACCAAAACGCTTAAATGCAGCTTCATCTAATGTATTACGGTGATCAGGGTGAGCTATTGAAATAATCAACTTCGCTCTTTCCTGCATTGTTTTTCCATATAAGTTAACAGCACCATACTCTGTTGCAAACCAGTGCATGTTTGCACGAGTGGTAACCACACCTGAACCTTCTAACAAGGTAGGAGCAATTTTAGAAACGCCTTTAGCAGTTACTGATGGCATGGCGATAATTGGCAATCCTCCTTCAGAATAACCAGCACCACGAATGAAATCAATTTGGCCACCTACTCCTGAGTAATGGGTAGTACCAATAGAGTCTGCACAAACTTGTCCAGTAATATCAATTGCTAAAGCAGAGTTAATAGCTGTTACTTTGTGATTTTGACGAATGATATGCACACTATTTGTGTGACGTACATCCATCATAGCAACCATTGGATTGTCATCAATAAAATCATATAATTTTTGAGAGCCCATTAAGAATGAAGCCACCATTTTACCTTGGTCAATTTGTTTACGTTTGCCGTTTACAACCCCTTTTTCAACCAAAGGAAGAATTCCATCAGCAAACATCTCGGTATGAACACCTAAATCTTTATGGTTTCCTAATTGAGCTAATACGGCATTTGGAATACCACCAATACCCATCTGTAAACAGGCACCATCTTCGATTAATGCAGCTACATTTTTACCAATGGCTATGTCGATATCACTTAATGCACCCATATCGTGAGTATACAACGGACTATCATCTTC
>QKIO01000317.1 GCA_003251015.1 Bacteroidales bacterium | reverse complement strand
TCTCTCTAAAACTTTATATAAGAATGATAAGATTCCATTACCCCTAGTTATTCTCACTGGGGTAGTGGCCTCTATGGCAACCTTGCCATATCTTTGGTTTATTTTTCCATTGTTTATTAAGTCAAAACTTTGGTGTAAGTTATTATCTGAGGTAACAGCTGTTGTAATAGAGACACTAATAATTTATGGAATGTTGAAAATTTCATTAAAAAAATCATTCGTCATTTCATTGATATGTAACTTGACATCTTATTTGATCGGTTTGTTAGTCTCACCCTCTTAATGTATAAAATGCGAGAGGCTTGTTTTTAAAATAGCTCTAAAGCTGCATATTAATATTATTATTGATATGCAGCTTTTTGTTTTTAAATCCACATTGGTCTAAAAACAGCTTGTTTTTTTACTTTTTTTAGGTAAAAGTTGATGATAAGTGGTGTATTTTAGGGGTATTGTCGTTAAAAGTTGTGTAAGTTTTAAAAATAGCTAGTCAAAAATGATGGATTGTATTCTAAAAAAATTATTTTTGCATTGTTAATTTGATTAAAATAAATTTTAGAATATGGCAAAATTAAGATTTCAAGCTCTTACAGAGTTAATGAACAGAGTACCTCAAAAGGTTGAATTTCCATCGATCAAGGCTACTGATTATTTTGGAAAATTAGTTTTTAACAAAGCAACCATGGCCAAGTATCTTTCTGGAGATGCTTATAAAGCAGTAAAAGTTGCAATGGAAAAGGGGGATGCTATCGATCGCAAAGTTGCAGATAGTGTTGCTAATGGCATGAAAGCTTGGGCGATGGAAAATGGTGCTACCCATTACACGCACTGGTTTCAACCTCTAACAGAAGGAACAGCTGAAAAACACGATGGTTTTATCGACTATGGTGATTCTACTGAAGAGATGATTGAAGCATTCTCTGGAAAATTACTTGCTCAGCAAGAACCAGATGCATCATCGTTCCCAAATGGTGGTATTCGTCAAACATTTGAGGCTCGTGGATATACTGCATGGGATGTTTCTTCTCCAGCATTTATCATGGGTACTACTCTATGTGTTCCTACTGTATTTATTTCTTATACTGGTGAGGCATTAGATTATAAAACTCCATTTCTTAAAGCATTAGCAGCTGTTGATAAAGCAGCAACTGGTGTAGCACAATATTTTGATAAAGATGTTAAGAAAGTACACACCAACTTAGGGTGGGAGCAAGAGTATTTTTTAATTGACCGTTCTTTATTTCAAGCTCGTCCTGACCTTATGTTGACTGGACGTACTTTGATGGGACACTCTTCATCTAAAGATCAGCAGTTGGATGACCATTATTTTGGTTCTATTCCAGAGCGTGTGTCTCAGTTTATGATTGAATTAGAAATTGAGTCTCATTTACATGGCATTCCGGTAAAAACCCGTCACAATGAGGTTGCTCCTAATCAGTTTGAGCTTGCGCCTATTTATGGTGAGGCCAACTTGGCCAATGACCAAAACCAATTGGTAATGGATATGATGAAGCGTATTGCACGTCGTCACCAATTTGAAGTGTTATTACACGAAAAGCCTTTTGCAGGCATCAATGGTTCTGGAAAGCATAACAACTGGTCATTACAAACTGATACAGGTGTTATTCTATTAGCTCCAGGAAAAAATCCAAAAGGTAACTTACAATTCTTAACGTTTGTTGTAAACGCTGTTGCAGCTGTTTATAAAAACCAAGATTTGTTACGTGCTTCTATCTTGAATGCATCAAACAGCCACCGTTTAGGTGCTAACGAGGCTCCTCCAGCAATCTTATCTGTATTTACAGGTTCTCAAATTGCAGATACTTTAGATAATTTAGCTGAGTCTATCACAGACCAAAAAATGAGTCCAGATGAGAAAACAGCACTTAAGTTAGGTATTGGTCGTATTCCAGAAATTTTGTTGGACAATACAGATCGTAACCGTACGTCTCCATTTGCCTTTACAGGAAACCGTTTTGAGTTCCGTGCCGTAGGTTCTTCTGCTAACTGTGCTGCTCCATTAACCGCTTTAAGTGCTGCAATGGCTGTTCAATTAGAAGAATTTAAAGTTGAAGTGGATGCTTTAATTGAAGGTGGAGTTAAGAAAGATGAAGCTATCTTCCAAATTATTAAGAAAACTATTTTAGCATCTAATCCGGTACGTTTTAACGGTGATGGATATTCTGAAGCTTGGAGAATTGAAGCGGAGAAACGTGGATTAACTAATATACAGTGTGTACCAGAATCAATCAGTAAATATTTGGCTCCTGCAGCGAAGAAAGTTTTGGTTGAGTCAGGTATTATGTCTGAAAGAGAACTAGAGGCTCGTGTGGAAGTTGAAATGGAAAAATACGTTAAGAAAATCCAAATTGAAGCTCGTGTATTAGGTGATTTAGCAATTAATCACATTGTACCTACCGCCATTGCTTATCAAACTTCATTGATTCAGAATGTTCAAGGCTTACGCGATATCTTCTCTGAAAAGGAATTCAACGAATTAGCTGGTCCAAGAAAAGAAGTTATTGTTACTATCTCAAATCATGTGTCTGCTATTAAGTCTAAAGTGGCTGCAATGGTTGAGGCTCGTAAGGTATGTAACAAAATTGAGCACGAAGACAAAAAGGCATATGCTTATGACAAAGATGTTCGTCCATTCTTAGATGATATTCGTTATCATATCGATAAATTAGAGTTAATTGTTGATAATGAAATGTGGCCATTGCCAAAATACAGAGAATTATTATTCGCAAGATAGTAAGTATCTATTATATCTTTACAAAGCCGTTCGTTCATCGAGCGGCTTTGTTTTTTTATGTTTAGTTTTTAATGTTTGTCCATGGATTATCGCGATGAGGTTTTTATAGCAGCAGCCGAGCAGCTTAGTTTTTCTAAAGCTGCCGAAGTGATGTATATCAGTCAGCCCGCTGTTACTAAGCATATTCAGGAGTTAGAGTCTCGTTTAAAAACACAGTTGTTTCAGCGCAAGGGTAGTAAGATTTACCTTACTAAAGCGGGGAAATTAACCTATCGCCATCTAAAAGACATTAAACAACAGTACAGGTCGTTGGAGTTTGAGCTTGGCCGATTAAATGACGATTTTACAGGTTTAATACGCATTGGCGCAAGCTCTACTTTGTCGCAATATGTCATTCCTTCGGTAATTGCTGCATTTCATCGTCGTTACCCTAATATTAAAGTCGATTTATACAACGGCAACTCGTTTGAGATGGAGCAGAAACTCCTTAATAACGACATAGATATTGCTCTTGTTGAAAATGAAAGTTCTCAGGCCAACTTACGTTATGTCGATTTTTGGCAAGATAAAATTGTAGCTGTATGTAGCTCCCAAAGTGTTTACGGCAAACGATCACACCTCAACTTATCTGATTTGCAAGAGATACCAATGGTTTTGCGCGAAAAAGGTTCAGGTACCCTAGAGTGTATTCAAAAAGAATTGTCCAAGCAAAAATTAAGTTTAGATAAACTCAACATCCTTATTCATCTGGGAAGTAC
>QKIO01000281.1 GCA_003251015.1 Bacteroidales bacterium | reverse complement strand
TTTTGTCATCTCTGATTATTTATAAAGTTTAGATCTTCATCTATTACAGTAAACTACAAGTTTACAAACATAATTAAAAATACGCAATCAATCACCAACGAAAAAGCTTTCAACACTATTAATAACGATGAAATTAGTACATTCCTAAATAAACAAAGATATATGAATATTGTTTAACATGTGCAATACCGCTATCCAATATGCAAACCAGCATGATCTAATAGAGACTAATTAAATTTAGTTCGTATGAAAACTATTATTCCCTTTCTTTGTTAAATTTACCGTAAAAGATAAAATCCGATTACTGCTAATTAAAAATCTTATGAGTCCATCACCCAAAAACTCGACCTTGCAGAAAATATTTACTAACGAAGATGCCACAAAAATAGGTATGTGGTTATTTATATCCACTGAGCTTCTCATCTTTTTAGGTGTGTTTTTATGTTACGGCATTTATCGCATATTAAACCCTGTTGCATTTAACTTGGCCTCGCAGGAATTAAGCATTGGCATTGGTGCTTTAGACACTATTGTTTTGTTGCTTGGCAGTTGGGTGATGATAAAAAGCACAAAACTGCTAAAGGCTAATAGAAAAGGGATGTCTGTGTTTTCAATGGCTATCGTGCTTTTTTTAGGGTTTATCTTTATTGTAAACAAATACTATGAATGGAAAGGTCAATTTACTAATGGCTTATTCCCAGGCAGTGCAGATCTTTTTAGACTTGGCCAAGGAGATGTATTGTTTTATGGTTTTTACTTTTTTATTACAGGATTACTAATACTACATTTATTAGTTGGAATTACACTCATAAGTATTTTAGCTGTGCGTGTTAACAACAGCTCAAATGCAAAGCCCTACATTTCCATTTCAACATTAGCCACTAAATATTGGCATTTTACAACTGTAATTTGGGTTTTGATTTATCTACTTTTTTATGTTACCACTTAAAGAAAAAGAATCGTTTAGAATAAATTAATAAAATTTAGCGCAAAAGACTGCTATAATAACCCATAAATATGTAAATTTGCAGTAAAATTCATCTTAAGTATTTATTAACTACAAATTTTCAAATTATGAAAAAAGTATTATTCCTTATGGCAGTTGTAGCTTTAGGTTATGCATGTCAAGCAAAAAAAGCTGATACTACAGCAACTGATGCAACAATGACTGACTCAACAGCTGTTGTTGGAACTGAATTAGTTTTAAAAGTAACAGGTATGACTTGTGAGGCTTGTGAAACAAAAATCACTGACGGTTTAAAAACTCTTCCTGGTGTATTAGCAGTTTCTGCTAGCAACTTAGATTCTACAGCAACTTTAACTATTGACACAACATTAATTCAAAAAGGATTAATCGTTGCTACCATTGCTGAACTTGGTTATGTAGCTGAATAGTTATTTGATATAACATTGAAGATGGCGAAGTTTGAAAAAGACTTCGCCATTTTATTTTTTAGCCCATGCCACTTTCACGTTAATGTTGTAAATTTGTGATTCAACAATACACTATTCGAGAAGTTTTAAAAACACTTACTTTTGCTAACAATCATTTTATATCTATAACACTATGAAATTAGCCATCTTTCCAGGATCATTTGATCCCTTTACAGTAGGACATGAAGATGTGGTAAAGCGAGGATTAAGTTTGTTTGACAAAATAATTATAGCGGTAGGCTACAACTCCAACAAAAAGGATTTCTTCCCTATTGAAGATCGAATGCAATGGATAAGGGATGTATTCGCAAATGATAAGGGCATTGAGGTAAGAAAATACGAAGGATTAACCGTTGATTTTGCGAAAGAAGTAAAAGCAACACACATCTTGAGAGGCATCCGTACATCAGCCGATTTTGAATACGAACGAGCCATTGCTCAAGCTAACAAAGCAATGACCGGGATTGATTCGGTATTCATCTTAACAACGCCAGAGCATACACATGTCAACAGCTCAATAGTAAGAGACATCATAAAACACAGGGGTGATGCCAGTATGTTCTTACCTCAATCGATACAAATCAATATTGAAAAATACAACTGATAAGCCTTTCTACTCAATGCAACAAAAATCTGGATTCCTACTCTTCCTATTAATCACTAACCTTTTTGTAACTTTTGGTCAAACTCAAAAAGCAACCGTTACAATTTCTGGTAAAGAGCTGCCATACGCAGGTTACACTATCGAAATTCAGAAGATAAAAAATCCAATATCAAATGAGTTAACAGACTTAGCGGTTATTAACGTAGACTCAACCGGTCGTTTTGCTTTAAATCTAGCACTGGAAGAAATTACTTACTGTTTTCTAAATTTAGGAAAATACAGAGGCACTATCTATCTTGAACCAGGTAGGCACTATGAAATTGCACTACCCCAACTAAACCCTAAATCAGAAGCCGACCTTTTTAATCCCTATTTTATACCTGAAGACATTTCGATAGGCATCACAAACTTAGAGTCTCAAGATTTAAACAAACAAATAACCAGTTTTGTAGCCGACTTTAATGCTAGATATAACAAATCAGCGAGAACCATCTTTCAGAGAAACGACAACAAACTAGCTGAACAAATAAAAACTGAGTTAGACTCATTATACCCGACCGCCACTAATAGTTATTTCGCAAGGTTTAAACACTACACTTATGGCAAACTTGACTTTATAAGTAACAAAAGGCAACTAAGGCGAGTGATTACAAAGGTGTATAAATCAGACAATATTGCTACTCACATCCCTCCGTATAACGAAACTTTTAATCTTTTATTTCAAAACTTCTTTGGCTACTATTTCACATCCAAAAACGGAACAGAACTACGTGATGCCTACAAAAAAGGTGTCTCTTTTGATACATTATCAACGGTATTTGCTAAAGATACCCTATTCGCAGATCCAAGCTTCAGAGAACTCGTTTTGTTAAAATCATTGTACGATGCCTTTTACACAAAACAATATGATGAAATTCAAATCATCAATCTTCTCAAAAACGCAGCTTCCACAGGATCTACAGACTACATAAGAACCCTAGCTCAGCAATTATACATAAAAACAAATAGCTTAAGAGTGGGCACCCCAGCACCTGACTTCACCCTTTACAGGTTAGACGGAAAAGAAATATCATTAGATAAATACAAAGGTAAATTTATCTACCTCAATTTTATACATAGTGAGAATCATGCTTGCAAGCAAGACCTACAGCGTTTAAATGTGATGCATCAGAAAATGAAACGTGATTTGGTTATCCTTACCATTGTGATGGACAAAGACCCCAGTTTAATGAAGAGTATTATTGATGAAAATAAGTTTAAATGGGATTTTCTGCATTATGCAAATCAACCAAACATCTATTTTAACTATAATTTAAAAGCATTACCAACCTATTACTTGATTGACCCCAATGGAAATCTTAAGCTTTCCCCATCTCCAGGCCCCAGTGAGAATTTTACTGATGTTTTTGAAGAAGCTGTAAGGAGCTATAACTACGACCAGCTTAGGAAAAATAAACCAAGAACAAAAAACATATATGACTTCTAACAAAAAAGCTCGGATAAACCGAGCTTTTTATTTTTCATATCAATAAACTAGTCCCGACTACTTGTATAAATCATAATGTAATAAAGCAATGTTACTAGTGCTGATAAGGCCGCAACGACATAAGTGTAAGCAGCCCATTTAAGTGCATCTTTAGCTTGCACTTGAGTTTGTTGATTTGTGATACCCGCTGTACTTAACCATGCTAATGCACGTCTACTTGCATCAATTTCAACAGGAAGTGTTATAAAAGCAAATAAGGTAAACATGCTATAACACACGATGATAATTTGCAATGCTAAATCA
>QKIO01000086.1 GCA_003251015.1 Bacteroidales bacterium | reverse complement strand
ATGCACCTGAGCATCTTATTGTTTCGATGAGAGATGATGAAGAATTAGCCAAACGTATAACTAATGCGGGCTCGGTGTTCTTGGGTAATTATTCACCAGAGAGCGCAGGAGATTATGCCTCTGGTACCAATCATACCTTACCAACTCATGGCTATGCAACGGCTTATAGTGGAGTTAATATGGATAGTTATACCAAAAAAATTACCTATCAGAAAATCTCGGCTAAAGGCTTGTTGAAATTAGGGCCTTCTATTGAATTGATGGCTGAAAATGAAGAGCTTATAGCTCATAAAAATGCAGTTACAGTAAGGTTAAATAAGATTAAATCTACGTTATGAAAGATATAAGCCTTCTTTTGAGAGAAAATATACGAGCCTTAAAGCCATACTCATCAGCTCGTGATGAATATACTGGTGCTGAAGGTGTTTTTTTGGATGCAAATGAAAATCCGTATAACAATCCTTACAATAGATATCCAGACCCTTATCAACGTAAGGTGAAAGAACGTATTGCAGAGATTAAACAAGTGCCTGTACCTAATATATTTTTGGGTAATGGTTCTGATGAGCCTATCGATTTGTTATATCGTGTCTTTTGTGAGCCGGGTGTTGATAATGTGGTGTCGATTGACCCTACCTACGGCATGTATCAGGTGGCTGCAGATATCAATAATATTAAAATCAAAAAGGTATTGTTAAAGGATGATTTTGAATTGGATGTGCCTAGTTTATTAGCAGCCTGCGATTCCAATACTAAATTGTTATTTCTGTGCTCGCCCAATAATCCAACATCTAATTGTTTTGCTATAGCTGATATCGAAGCTGTTTTAACTGGTTTTGATGGTGTGGTCGTGTTGGATGAGGCATATATCGATTTTGTGCCCGAAAAAAGCTTTTTACCTCGTTTAAGCAATTATCCCAATCTTGTGATTCTGCAGACTTTCTCTAAGGCTTGGGGCATGGCTGGTATTCGTTTGGGTATGGCTTTCGCATCAGAGGCTATTATTAAGGTGTTAAGTAAAATAAAGTACCCATACAATATAAACATACTCTCTCAACAAACAGCTTTAGAGTTGTTGCAGCAGGTGGATGATAAAAACAAGTGGGTCCTTGAAATCCTAGCCCAACGCACTGTGTTGAGGTCGTTATTAGAGTCCTTACCGTTTGTAGAAAAGGTTTTTCCTTCCGATGCAAACTATCTGCTTATCAAAACTCCAAACCCAAAGGGTATTTATAACT
Source organism: Bacteroidales bacterium (assembly GCA_003251015.1). Taxonomy (GTDB): domain Bacteria; phylum Bacteroidota; class Bacteroidia; order Bacteroidales; family Marinilabiliaceae; genus SZUA-582. Next base: position 41,877 of record QKIO01000086.1, on the reverse strand, counting down.
ATTTAGTAGGGCTTAAAATTATAATTCGCGATCGCTCATCGGTTTCTCTGTGTGCCGGTTGTTTGCGCATTACAGTAGGTACTGCTGCTGAAAATGAAGAACTTATCAAAGCCTTAAAAGCTTTTGTGTAACCTATAAATTAGAACTATGAATACTCAAAAAAGAGTGCTTTTTATCGATAGAGATGGCACATTAATACTTGAACCACCTGTCGATTATCAAGTCGATAGTCTTGATAAGTTGAGGTATTATCCAGGGGTTTTTCAGAATCTATCTAAGATAGCCAATTTACTCGATTTTGAGTTGGTGATGGTTACTAATCAAGATGGTTTAGGTACAGCCTCGTTTCCTGAAGATACGTTTTGGCCTGCTCAAAATGCGATGATGCAAGCACTAGAAGGTGAAGGTATTCATTTTGATGAAGTCCTTATTGATAAATCGTTCCCAGAAGATAACGCCCCTACACGAAAACCTCGTACTGGCTTGTTGGGCAAATATTTGGGCGATGGATACGATATGTCTAATTCTTTTGTAATAGGAGACCGAATAACCGATGTGGAGTTGGCTAATAACTTAGGTTGTAAGGCTATTTTTATTAAAGACGCAGTTGAGGCGGAGCAATTATTAAATCAAACAGGTTTAGCACCTTCTTGTGTGTTAACCACGCTCGACTGGTCTGTTATTGCAGCTTTCCTTTTTAAAACCGAGCGTACTGCTGTGGTTGAACGTAAAACAGCAGAGACTTCAATTTTAGTTTCACTTAATTTAGATGGCACAGGTAAGTGTGATATTTCTACAGGTTTGCACTTCTTTGATCATATGTTGGAGCAAATTGGGAAGCATTCTGGGGCCGACTTAACCATTAAGGTAGCTGGAGATCTTCATGTTGATGAACACCACACTATGGAAGATACGGCCATTGTTTTGGGTGAGGCTTTTAAAAAGGCTTTAGGCGATAAACGTGGTATCGAACGTTATGGCTTTTGCCTACCTATGGATGATTGTTTGGTGCAGGTGGCTATTGATTTTGGAGGTCGTCCTTGGTTGGTTTGGGATGCAGATTTTAAACGTGAGTTAATTGGAGATACACCTACTGAGATGTTTCATCATTTCTTTAAAAGCTTTTCTGATGCATCGGCAAGTAATCTAAATATTAAAGCTGAAGGAGCAAATGAACATCATAAAATAGAAGGGATATTTAAAGCCTTGGCACGCGCTATTCGTGCTGCCATACGTAAAGATCCTTACAGCAATCAACTGCCAAGTACTAAAGGGGTACTGTAGACTGATGAATAATGAAAGACAAAAAAGGCGGAAAAGATTTAATTCTTTCCGCCTTTTGTATTAAAGTTCAGCTTTTAATTACGCTTGAAAAGTGCTATAACCATCAGTTTCAATATTACGGTCAACTTTCTTAACCAAACCTTGCAATACTTTACCTGGTCCAATTTCTGTAAATGAAGTGGCACCGTCAGCAATCATGTTAATGGCTGTTTGTGTCCAACGTACTGGCGCTGTCAATTGGGCTACCAAGTTTTCTTTGATTTCTTCTGGATTTGTTACTGCTTTGGCATTTACATTTTGGTAGATAGGACAGATAGGTGCATTAAAAGTGGTGTTTTTTATAGCTGCAGCTAATTCTGTTCTGGCAGGCTCCATCAATGGTGAGTGAAAAGCACCACCAACAGGTAGCTTAAGTGCTCTTTTAGCACCTTTTTCAGTTAGTAACTCACATGCTTTATCAACTCCAGCTATTGAGCCAGATATAACAAGCTGTCCTGGACAGTTGTAATTTGCAGCTACCACAACTTCACTAATGCTAGCGCAAACCTCTTCTACAATATTGTCTTCCAATCCTACAATTGCGGCCATGGTTGATGGCTCTACTTCACATGCTTTTTGCATCGCTAACGCACGTTGAGAAACTAGTTTTAGTCCATCCTCAAAGTTCATGGCGCCAGCTGCTACAAGTGCAGAGAATTCGCCCAATGAGTGACCAGCCGTCATCTCTGGCTTAAAACTATCACCTAAGGTTTTAGCTAAAATTACCGAGTGAAGAAAAATTGCAGGCTGTGTTACTTTTGTTTGTTTTAGGTCTTCATCAGTTCCTGAAAACATTAAGTCGGTAATGCGAAAACCAAGAATCTCATTGGCTTTTTCAAACATGTCTTTAGCAAGGGCTGAATTCTCATATAGGTCTTTTCCCATACCAACATATTGGGCTCCTTGACCAGGAAATACGTATGCTTTCATTTAAATAAATTTAAGTTTAATGTGTGTTTTGGGTGTGTATGGTACGTTTTTTCTATTGGGTACACATAACTATTCAACCCATTTTTTTCAAACGCAAATATAGATATCATTTTATGTTTATGAAATCTATTTATTCTTTAACAATCTTTTTTGTGTTTTTTGAGGTATAATGGTTTTTGTTTTTTGGTTTAGTTCTGTCATTTAATTCTGTTTTAAATAGAGGGAAAATGGTTCGTGTCCCCCTTAAAAAAGAACGGTTAGCATGTTTCGTTTTTGTTTGTTTATGCACTATGTAAAATGACTAACAATTTAATAGCTAGGAAGAAAAAAAATAAAAAGATGAAAAAAAGTAGTGCTTAATGCATTGAATTTAAATGTAAATCACTAATTTTGCAGCGCTTTTTTGTCTGTAGTGGTCAAAAGAGTTGAATATCAGTAGGGTTTTTAATGCAATTAGTGTATCTTTGCAGCCCGATAAATAGAGATTATTTGATTTATATAGTTAGATTTTATTATGCCAACAATTCAACAGTTAGTTAGAAAAGGACGAAACAAGCAGGTTGATAAGAGTAAATCACCAGCATTAAACTCCTGTCCTCAGAGACGTGGCGTTTGCGTGAGGGTGTATACAACTACACCTAAAAAACCAAACTCAGCAATGAGAAAGGTTGCAAGGGTTCGTTTAACAAATGGAAAAGAAGTTAACGCTTACATTCCGGGAGAAGGTCACAACCTACAGGAACACAGTATTGTACTGGTTCGCGGAGGTAGAGTGAAAGACTTACCAGGGGTACGTTATCACTTAGTACGCGGAGCATTAGATGCTTCTGGAGTAGATGGACGTTCGCAACGTCGTTCGAAGTATGGTACCAAAAGACCAAAAGCTGGAAAAGCTCCTGTAGCTCCTGCAAAAGGTGGTGCTAAAAAGAAGAAGTAATTTGATTTAGGTGTTGTTTATTTGGTTAGTTAACAGGATGAGTAAATAACGTATGTTGTTGAAGACTAGGAACTGACAGCCATGAATGACGAAGTAAACAAAAAGAAAAATGAGAAAGAGTAAACCAAAGAAAAGGATCCTTTTACCGGATCCAAAATTTAATGACACTACCGTTACTCAGTTTGTGAATAACTTAATGTTCGACGGTAAGAAGTCTGTTGCGTTTAAAATTTTCTACGAAGCAATGGATCGCGTAGCTGATAAAGCGGAAAAAGAATCTAAGACTGTTGTAGAAGTTTTCAAAAAAGCAATCGAAAACATTACACCTGCTGTTGAGGTGAAAAGTCGTCGTGTTGGTGGAGCTACATTTCAAGTTCCGACTGAAATTCGTCCAAGTCGTAAAATGTCCATCGGCATGAAAAACTTGATTCTTTACGCTCGTAAGAGAAGTGGAAAATCAATGGCAGAAAAACTATCTGCTGAAATCGTTGCTGCATATAATTTAGAAGGTGCTGCTTACAAGAAGAAAGAAGACATGCACAAAATGGCGGAGGCTAACCGTGCTTTTGCTCATTTCAGATTTTAATCATTATAAAAGGATTTAATTGTTATGGCAAAAGGAGATTTATTTAAAACCAGAAATATTGGTATCATGGCTCACATCGATGCTGGTAAAACAACGACTACAGAACGTATCTTGTTTTATACAGGTATCACTCACAAAATTGGTGAGGTACACGATGGAGCTGCTACCATGGACTGGATGGAGCAAGAACAAGAACGTGGTATTACCATTACATCAGCTGCTGTTACTACTAGCTGGGTATATCGTGGTGTAGAACACAAAATTAACATCATTGACACTCCAGGTCACGTTGACTTTACTGTTGAAGTAGAGCGTTCGTTACGTGTGTTAGATGGTGCTGTTGCCTTGTTCTGTGCTGTTGGTGGTGTTGAGCCTCAATCAGAAACAGTATGGCGTCAAGCCAATAAATACAATGTACCTCGAATTGGTTTTGTAAATAAAATGGACCGTTCTGGTGCCAATTTTTACGAAGTAGTTCGTCAAGTACGCGAAATGTTAGGTGCTAATGCAATTCCATTGCAAATACCTATCGGCGCTGAAGAAACTTTCAAAGGCGTAATCGATTTAATATCGAATAAAGCTATTATCTGGCATGATGACGCATTATTAGGGTCTACTTTTGAAACAGTAGAAATTCCTGCGGATATGGTAGAAGAAGCTGCCGAATGGAGAGCTAAATTGGTTGAAGCAGTTGCTGAACATGACGATGCTTTAATGGAACGTTTCTTTGATGATCCAGAATCAATCACTGAAGATGAGCTGTTAGCCGTTATTCGTACTGCAACTATCGCACAAACGATTACCCCTATGTTATGTGGTTCATCTTTTAAAAATAAAGGTGTTCAACGTTTATTAGATGGTGTTGTTCAATTTCTTCCTAGTCCTTCTGACATTGGTACCATTAATGGTATTAACCCAAGAACAGATGAAGAAGTAAGTTATGAAATGGATGAAGCTGAGCCTTTGGCTGCTCTGGCTTTTAAAATTGCTACTGACCCATTTGTTGGTCGTTTAGCCTTTATCCGTGTTTATTCTGGTAAAATTGATGCAGGTTCTTACGTGTTAAATACTCGTACTAATAAAAAAGAACGTATTGCTCGTTTGTATCAAATGAAATCGAATAAACAATTACCTCGCGATATTATTTCTGCTGGTGATATCGGTGCTGCTGTAGGTTTTAAAGAAATTCGTACTGGTGATACATTGTGTGATGAAAAGAACCCAATTATCCTAGAGTCTATGTCTTTCCCAGAACCAGTAATCGGTATTTCAATTGAGCCTATCAGTCAAAAAGATATGGATAAGTTGAGTTTGTCTCTTGCTAAACTAGCAGAAGAGGATCCTACTTTCCGCGTTCAAACCGACGAGGAATCAGGTCAAACTATCATTAGTGGTATGGGTGAATTACACCTTGAAGTACTAGTAGACCGTTTGAAGCGTGAATTCAAAGTTGAGTGTAACCAAGGGCGTCCTCAAGTTAACTACAAAGAGGCCATCAAAGGTAATGTAACTCACCGTGAAGTATTCAAAAAGCAATCTGGTGGACGTGGTAAATTTGCTGATATTCAGTTCAAATTAGGTCCAGTAGACGAAGGTAAAGTAGGTCTTCAATTCGAAAACCAAATCAAAGGTGGTAACATTCCTAAAGAATATATCCCGTCGGTAGAAAAAGGTTTTAAAGAAGCTATGAATAATGGTGTTCTTGCTGGTTTCGAGGTTGAAAACCTTAAAGTTGAGCTTTTTGATGGTTCATTCCACGCAGTCGATTCAGATTCTTTATCTTTTGAGATTTGTGGACGTCAGGCATTTAAAGCTGCTTGTGCAATGGCTAAACCAGTTTTATTGGAGCCTATCATGCGCGTAGAAGTTTTAACTCCTGAAGAATACATGGGAGATATTATTGGTGACTTCAACAAACGTCGTGGTCAAATTGAAGGCATGGAAGAGAAAAATGGTGCTCGTGTTGTAAAAGCAAAAGTACCTTTGGCTGAAATGTTCGGATATGTTACCGTGTTACGTACTATTTCATCAGGTCGTGCAACTTCATCTATGGAGTTCTTCGAATATGCCGAAGTACCACGTGCTATCGCCATTGAAGTAGTGAAAGAGGCAAAAGGAAAAGTAGAATATTTATAGAGTTAGTGTTTTCGCTATGAGTCAGAAAATTAGAATAAAATTAAAGTCTTACGATCATAATTTAGTTGACAAGTCAGCTGAGAAGATTGTAAAAACTGTGAAGAGCACAGGAGCAGTAGTGAGCGGTCCTATTCCGTTACCAACTCACAAACGTATCTTTACTGTGTTACGTGCTACCTTCGTGAATAAGAAATCACGTGAGCAATTTCAACTTTCATCTTACAAAAGATTAATCGATATCTATAGCTCAACAGCTAAAACCATCGATGCCTTGATGAAATTAGAATTGCCTAGCGGTGTAGAAGTTGAAATTAAAGTGTAATTATTTTTAAAGTTTAAACAATGCCAGGATTAATTGGAAAAAAAATCGGAATGACTTCCGTTTTCGGTGCCGATGGGAAAAACATCCCATGCACCGTTATTGAAGCTGGTCCATGTATCGTTACGCAGGTTAAATCTGCTGACGTTGATGGGTATGAAGCTGTACAGCTGGCGTTTGACGACAAAAAAGAAAAAAGCACAACAAAACCTATGTCTGGCCATTTTAAAAAGGCTGGAACTACTCCAAAACGTAAATTGGTTGAATTCAAAGAATTTGAGCAAGAATACAAATTAGGAGAAGTAATAGGCGTTGATCTTTTTGAGGAAAACTCTTTTGTAGATGTGGTTGGCATCTCTAAAGGTAAAGGTTTTCAAGGTGTTGTTAAGCGTCATGGTTTTGCCGGCGTGGGGGATGCTACCCATGGTCAACATAACCGTTTAAGGGCTCCTGGATCTGTTGGTGCATCATCTTACCCCTCTCGCGTATTTAAGGGTATGAGAATGGCTGGCCGTACAGGCGGAGATAGAGTTAAGGTGGAAAGCCTTAAAGTGATTAAAATTATTCCTGAGAGCAATTTGATTCTTGTTAAGGGATCTGTACCAGGAGCTAAAGGCTCATATCTAATTATTGAAAAGTAATGGAACTGAACGTATTAACAATAGAAGGAAAAGAAACAGGACGCAAGGTAACTTTACCAGAGTCGGTTTTTGGAATTGAGCCCAGCGATCATGCTATCTATCTTGATGTAAAACAATTCTTGGCAAATAATCGTCAAGGAACTCACAAGTCAAAAGAGAAAGCTGAAATTGCTGCAAGTACGAGAAAAATCAAAAAACAAAAAGGAACAGGTGGCGCTCGCGCAGGAAGTTTAAAATCTCCAGTTTTTAGAGGTGGAGGTCGTGTTTTTGGTCCTCGTCCACGTAACTATAGCTTCAAGCTAAATAAAAAGCTTAAGCATTTAGCTCGTAAATCTGCATTGGCCTATAAAGCATTGAACCAATCAATTATCGTTATGGAAGACTTCTCTTTTGAGGCTCCTAAAACCAAGCAATTTGCGTCTATCGTAAGTAGCTTGAACTTGACTGGACAACGTTCTTTAGTGGTGCTTAAAGAAGCTAACGATAATATTTATCGTTCATCGCGTAATATCGAGCGTGCAGAAGTGGTAACTTTGGCCGATCTTAATACTTATAACATCATGAAAGCAAAATCATTAGTGTTAGTAGAAAGTTCAGTTGAAGAATTCGGTAAACTGTTTAACGCATAAGGAGAGGCATCATGAAAGTTATAATTAAACCGATTGTGACCGAAAAAATGACAGTTCAGACTGAAAAGTTGAATCGTTACGGTTTTGTCGTTGATAAAAAAGTGAATAAACTTCAAATCAAAGACGCTGTAGAAGCGATGTACAACGTTTCAGTAGAAACTGTTAATACTATGGTTTATAGCGGAAAAGGAAAGTCTCGTTATACTAAAAGTGGCGTGATTGTTGGTCGTACCAACTCATTTAAAAAGGCCATGATTACTTTGGTAGACGGAGATAAGATTGATTTTTATAGCAATATCTAATAGAAATGGCAGTAAGAAAACTAAAGCCCACAACACCGGGGCAGAGACACAAGATTATTGGCGCGTTTGATTCGATTACATCAAGCACACCAGAGAAGTCCTTGTTGAGGCCGTTAAAAAAATCCGGAGGTCGTAATAACACCGGAAAAATGACCATGCGCTACATTGGTGGCGGACACAAGAGAAAATATAGAGTAATCGATTTTAAACGTAATAAAGACGGTGTAGTAGCTACAGTTGATTCTATACAATACGATCCGAATAGAACTTCGCGTATTGCATTACTTCAGTATGCTGATGGTGAAAAAAGGTACATCCTTGCTCCTAATGGGTTGCAAGTTGGTCAAGAGGTTGCTTCTGGTTCAGGTATTGCTCCTGAAATTGGCAATAGCTTACCATTAAGTGAAATCCCTTTGGGTTCGATCATTCATAACATTGAATTGCATCCTAACCAAGGTGGTATCATGGCAAGAAGTGCTGGTACTTTCGCTCAATTAGCTGCTCGTGATGGAAAATTTGCCGTAGTTAAATTACCTTCTGGTGAAACAAGAATGGTATTAGTTACCTGTCGTGCAACATTAGGTGCCGTAGGTAATTCAGATCATGCTTTGGAACGTTCGGGTAAAGCTGGTCGTACTCGTTGGTTAGGACGTCGTCCTCGCGTTCGTGGTGTGGCTATGAACCCTGTCGATCACCCTATGGGTGGTGGTGAAGGTCGTTCGTCTGGTGGTCATCCAAGATCACGTAATGGCGTATTGGCTAAGGGTTTCAAAACTCGCGACAAGAAAAAAGCATCATCTCAGTACATTCTAGAAAGAAGGAAAAAGTAACCGGTTAATTTGAAAACATTATGAGCAGATCATTAAAAAAAGGCCCATATATTGCATATAAGCTGGAAAAGAAGGTCTTGACTATGAATGAGTCAGGTAAGAAAACGGTAATCAAAACGTGGGCACGTGCTTCTATGATTTCTCCGGATTTTGTAGGTCACACTATTGCAGTACATAACGGCAATAAATTTATCCCGGTTTACGTTACCGAGAACATGGTGGGTCATAAGTTAGGAGAATTTGCTCCAACTCGTACATTCCGTGGTCATGGTGGTAATAAAAAACGTTAATTACCGTCATTATTTAATTCTTTAAACAGTAAAAAATGGGTGCAAGAAAAAGAATAAGAGCTGAAAAAATAAAGGAAGCTAAGAAGACGGAGTATGTTGCCGCTCTTCGCAATGTGCCTACTTCACCTCGAAAAATGCGTCTAGTAACCGACATGATTCGTGGTAAAGAGGTGAATTTAGCTCTTGATATGTTGAAGTTTTCTTCAAAAGAAGCTTCAAGAAGATTAGAGAAACTTTTACTTTCAGCTATAGCTAATTGGAAAGATAAGAACGAAAACGTTCGTATCGAAGATGCAAATCTTTACGTAAAAGAGATTGCTGTTGATAGTGGTCGTATGTTGAAACGTTTGCGTCCGGCTCCTCAGGGTCGTGCTCACCGTATCAGAAAAAGATCCAATCACGTAACTCTACACGTAGATAGTAGAGTGTCTAATGATAATCAGGAAACAAAAAGCTAAGCTCGATGGGACAAAAAGTTAATCCAATTAGTAACAGATTAGGAATCATCAAAGGATGGGATTCCAACTGGTATGGCGGAAACAACTATGGCGATAAGCTATTAGAAGATTCTAAAATACGTAAATATCTCAATGCTCGTTTGGCGAAAGCTAGTATCTCTCGTATTATAATCGAAAGGACGTTAAAATTAGTGACTATCACTGTTTTTACAGCTCGTCCTGGTATTATCATCGGTAAGGGAGGTCAAGAAGTAGACAAACTTAAAGAGGAATTGAAGAAAATAACCGATAAAGAGGTACAAATTAACATCTTCGAAGTAAAAAGACCCGAGTTAGATGCAGTGATTGTTGGTAACAACATCGCTCGTCAGGTAGAAGGACGTGTTGCTTATCGTCGTGCCATTAAAATGGCAATTGCTTCTACTATGCGTATGGGTGCAGAAGGTATTAAAGTGCAAATCTCTGGTCGCTTAAACGGTGCTGAGATGGCTCGTAGCGAAATGTATAAAGAAGGACGTACTCCTTTGCATACATTACGTGCAGACATCGACTATGCACAAGTTGAAGCGCTAACCAAAATGGGTCTTATTGGCCTTAAAATTTGGATTTGTAAAGGTGAAATCTATGGAAAACCAGATTTGTCACCAGCCTTTAATACTAAGGAAAAAGCTCCTAGCAACCGTGGAGGCGGTAACGCTAAAGGACCAAGACGAAGAAGTAATAAAAAGTAATCTCCTTTTACATTAATTGAACTAGGAACGATGTTACAACCGAAGAAAGTTAAATACAGAAGAAGGCAAAAAGGCAAGATGAAAGGCGATGCTCATAGAGGACATGAGCTTGCATTCGGAAGCTTTGGTATTAAAGCCTTAGAAACGAAGTGGATTACAGGTCGTCAGATTGAAGCAGCAAGGGTTGCAGTAACCCGTTATATGCAGCGTCAAGGACAGATTTGGATCAGAATATTCCCAGACAAACCAATTACTAAAAAACCTGCCGAAGTAAGGATGGGTAAAGGTAAAGGTAGTCCAGAGGGATTTGTGGCTCCTGTTACGCCTGGTCGCATGATTATTGAGTGCGAAGGTGTATCCTTTGAAGTAGCTAAAGAGGCATTGCGCTTAGCCGCCCAGAAATTGCCTATTACTACTAAATTTGTTGTGAGAAGGGATTATGTTGAATCTACTAATGCTTAAGAAAATGAAACTTACAGAAATCAAAGAACTAAGCATTGCTGACATCCAAGAAAAAATTGGTTTGGAATCAACCAGTTTAATTCAAATGGAATTGACTCATACGACTTCTCCTCTTGAGAACCCTATGAAGATTAGACAAACCCGCAGAACTATTGCGCGCTTGAAGACTATTTTAAGTCAAAAGCAACAAATTGAAAAATAATAAGCAGATGGAGACGAGAAATCTGAGAAAAGAACGTACTGGTGTTGTAGTAAGCAATAAAATGGATAAATCATTAGTGGTATCCGTTGTATTTCGCGAGAAACACCCCATTTACGGAAAGTTCGTGAAAAGAACTAAAACTTTTCATGCACACGATGAAGACAACGCCTGCAATGAGGGGGATACCGTTCGTATAATGGAAACGCGTCCTTTGAGCAAGACGAAACGTTGGAGATTAGTTGAAATACTTGAAAGAGCTAAGTAATTATGATACAACAAGAATCGAGACTCTTAGTTGCAGACAATAGTGGAGCCAAAGAAGTATTATGTATTCGTGTTCTAGGTGGAACAGGAAGACGTTATGCTGGTGTTGGTGACCGCATTGTGGTAACAGTAAAGAGCGCGGTATCTTCTAGCGATATGAAGAAAGGTACTGTTAGCAAAGCTGTGATTGTACGCACAAAAAAAGAAGTTAGACGTCAGGATGGTTCATACATCCGTTTTGATCAAAACGCTTGCGTTTTGTTGAACACAAACGGAGAAATGAGAGGAACACGTATTTTTGGACCCGTAGCGCGCGAATTGCGTGACGGTTTCATGAAAATCGTTTCTTTAGCACCTGAGGTACTTTAATCATCAAAGAGATTAGACAATGGGTAAATTGCATATTAAAAAGGGCGACATAGTAATTGTTAACGCTGGTGTAAGCAAAGGTGAAGAAGGCAAAGTTTTGGAAGTGATTCCAGCTAAGCAACGCGCCATTGTAGAGGGTGTTAACATGGTGAGCAAACACACTAAGCCTAATGCCGCAAGTCCGCAAGGAGGCATTATCAAAAAAGAAGCTCCCATACACCTTTCAAATTTAAATTTGAAAGACCCTTCAACTGGTGTTGCCACTCGTATTGGACGTAGGTTGAATGAGAGCGGTAAATTAGTTCGTTATTCTAAAAAATCAGGGGAGGAAATAAAGTAATGAGCTATAAACCATCTTTAAAAAAGGACTATCAGGAACAAATTGCTCCTAACTTAATGAAAGAGTTTGGGTATAAGTCAATTATGCAAGTTCCTAAATTGGAGAAAATCGTAATCAATCAAGGTATTGGTGCTGCGGCAGCTGATAAGAAGATGATTGAGATTGCAATTAACGAAATGACTACTATTACAGGTCAAAAGGCGGTTGCTACACTTTCTAAGAAAGATGTTTCCAATTTCAAATTGCGTAAGAAAATGCCTATTGGTGTTCGTGTTACTTTACGTCGAGAAAACATGTATGAATTCCTAGAGCGCTTGATTCGCGTGGCTTTACCACGTATTCGCGACTTCAAAGGAATTAGCAGTAAGCTTGATGGAAGAGGCAATTATACCTTGGGTATTGAGGAACAAATTATTTTTCCTGAAATAAATATTGATAATGTACCTAAAATAATGGGTATGAATATTACCTTTGTGACCTCAGGAAAAACAGATGAGGAGGCTTATGCTCTTTTAAAAGAGTTTGGCTTACCATTTAAAAACATAAAAAAGAACTAGTTACATGGCTAAGGAATCAATGAAAGCTCGTGAAGTTAAAAGAGCTAAAATGGTTGCCAAATATGCTGAAAAGCGTGCCAGGTTATTGGCAGAATGCGATTACGTGGGCTTGCAGAAGCTTCCACGTAATGCTTCTCCAGTGCGTATGCACAACCGCTGTAGTTTGACGGGTCGTCCAAAAGGATATATGCGTCAATTTGGTCTTTCAAGGATTCAGTTCCGCGAAATGGCTTCAGCTGGTTTGATACCAGGTATAAGAAAAGCAAGTTGGTAAGAGAGTGTTAAATATTGTCCCGTAGTCGGGATCAATTTAATCAAAAAAACAAATGACAGATCCAATAGCAGATTTTCTAACGCGAGTTAGAAACGCCATTCAGGCGGGTCACAGAGTTGTTGAGGTTCCATCCTCCAACCTGAAAAGAGAAATGACCAAAATTCTTTTTGAGAAGGGTTATATCTTGAATTACAAATTTACGGAAGATGACAAACAAGGAATGATTAAAATCGCCTTGAAGTACGATCCGCAAACGAAAACACCAGCTATCAAAGCTCTTAAAAGAGTAAGTACGCCAGGTTTACGTTCGTATGCTGGATACCGTAGCATCCCACGTGTACTAAACGGACTTGGTATTGCAATTATGTCTACCAGTCACGGTGTAATGACAGATAAAGAAGCTCGCGTTCAAAAAATTGGCGGTGAAGTATTATGTTACATTTATTAATAAGGAGGAATAATTATGTCTAGGATAGGAAAAGCACCCATCAGCATACCTTCAGGAGTGAATGTAACCGTTGCAAATGACAATGTGGTTTCCGTAAAAGGACCTCTAGGTCAATTACAACAAGTAATTCACCCTGAAATAAAAATAAATATCGAGGATAACGTAATCACAGTGGTTCGTCCTAACGATAGTAAAGAAATGAGTTCCTTACACGGTTTATATCGTTCGTTAGTTGCTAACATGGTGGAAGGCGTTTCACAGGGATTTAAAAAACAACTAGAATTAGTTGGTGTTGGATATAGAGCTACAAACACAGGTCAATTATTAGAATTGTCTTTGGGTTATTCTCACGTTATTCAATTAATGTTGCCTTCTGAAATAAAAGTTGAAGCTGTTACTGATAGAAAAAGTAATCCTATCATTACGCTTGAAACTGCAGATAAGCAATTGCTTGGACAAGTTTGTGCGAAAATTCGCTCATTTAGAACTCCAGAGCCTTACAAAGGTAAAGGTGTTCGTTTTGTTGGAGAGGTTGTCCGTCGTAAGGCTGGTAAATCTGCAAAAGTTTAACGTAAATTAAATTAGGAGTTATGGCTTTTTCAAAAGTAGAGAGAAGACTAAAAATAAAAATGCGTGTCCGTCGCACAATTAGCGGAACTGCAGAGCGTCCTAGAATGTCAGTTTACAGAAGCAATAAGCAAATTAGCGTTCAATTGATCGATGATTTAAATGGCAAAACTATTATTGCTGCTTCTTCACTGGAAAAAAGCATCGCTGAAAATAAAGGAAATAAGTCTGAGCAAGCTGCATTAGTTGGGAAACTAGTGGCAGAAAGCGCAGTAAAAGCTGGCATTTCAAGCGTAGTTTTTGATAGAAATGGATACCTGTATCATGGTAGAGTTAAACAATTAGCAGAAGCAGCTCGTGAAGCTGGGCTTAAATTCTAACAACGATGGCTGGAAGTAATAAGAGAATCAGAAACAATAACGATCTTGATTTAAAAGATCGATTGGTTGCTATCAATAGAGTAACTAAAGTGACCAAAGGTGGTAGAACCTTTAGTTTTTCTGCCATCGTGGTGGTTGGAAATGAAAATGGCGTTGTTGGTTGGGGGCTTGGAAAAGCTGGCGAAGTAACAAGTGCTATTGCGAAAGGTGTTGAAGCTGCTAAAAAGAACTTGGTAAAAGTACCAGTTTTGAATGGAACTATTCCTCACGAACAATATGCGCGTTTTGGTGGAGCAAGTGTTTTTATTAAACCTGCTTCTCATGGTACTGGTGTTAAAGCTGGTGGTGCGATGCGTGCTGTTTTGGAAAGTGTTGGTGTAACCGATGTGTTAGCAAAGTCTAAAGGATCTTCGAATCCTCACAACTTAGTAAAAGCTTCTATTGAAGCCTTAATAGAGTTGCGTGATGCTAACGAAGTTGCTAAACACAGAGGTGTTAGTCTTGAAAAAGTGTTTAACGGATAAATATAGATAGTTATGGCTAAAATTAAAATCACTCAGATTAAGAGTAAGATTGGGTCTACTACTAGACAAAAAAGAGTACTTGAATCATTAGGTTTAAGGAAAATGCAAGCTACCGTTGAACATGAGTCAAACCCTGTAATTGAGGGTATGGTAACCAAGGTTGCACATCTTGTTTCAGTAGTAAGATAATTTGTTCAAAAGAATTAAGATATTATTATGAACTTAAATAATTTAAAACCTGCAAAAGGCGCAACCAAATCTCAGAAGCGTATTGCACGTGGACAAGGTTCTGGTCATGGTGGCACTGCTACTCGTGGTCATAAGGGAGCTAAGTCTCGTTCTGGTTATTCTAGAAAATTTGGCTTTGAAGGCGGTCAGATGCCTTTGCAGAGACGTGTTCCTAAATTTGGATTTAAAAACGTAAATCGTGTTGAATATACAGCGATTAACGTGGAAATGCTTCAAGCAATTTCTGAAAAGAGAAATTTAGTTGTAATTGATCTCGTAACTTTGAAAGAAGCTGGTTTGATCGGAAATAATGTAAAAGTTAAGATTTTGGGTGGTGGAACTTTATCTGCAAAACTTGAAGTTAAAGCTCATGCATTTTCTGAGACAGCTATTCAGGCTATCGAATCTGCTCAAGGAACCGTTGTAAAATTGTAATTGAATGAAACTATTCGAAACCATCCGCAACATCTGGAAAATTGAGGATTTAAAATCTCGCATCGTAACAACATTAGGATTTCTATTGATTTATCGTTTAGGTTCTTTTATTGTTTTGCCAGGTATTGATCCAACACAACTAAGTGCCTTAAAATCGCAAACAAGGGACGGTGTATTAGGCCTTCTAGATATGTTTTCTGGAGGTGCTTTTTCTAATGCTTCTATTTTTGCATTAGGTATTATGCCTTACATCTCTGCGTCTATCGTTATTCAATTAATGGGGATTGCAGTACCTTATTTCCAAAAGCTTCAGAGAGAAGGGGAAAGTGGGCGTCGTAAGATTAATCAAATTACACGGTATTTGACGGTGTTAATTTTGGTTGTTCAGGCACCCGGTTATTTAGCAAATCTTGCGAGTCAATCTAGTGCTGCTATTGTGCAGGCTGGTTGGTTCTTTAACATTAGTAGTGTTATAATCCTAACTGCAGGTACTATGTTCGTAATGTGGTTAGGAGAGCGTATAACTGATAAGGGGTTAGGTAATGGTATCTCATTATTAATTATGATAGGTATTATTGCTCGCTTGCCTCAGAGTTTGTTTGCTGAATTTGTGTCAAGAATGGAAGCGGCTAGCGGAAGCGGTGGTTTGGTTATGTTACTAATTGAGATTGTTGTATTGTTCTTTATTTTTGTTGGTTCAATTCTTTTGGTACAAGGCACGAGACGTATTCCTGTGCAATATGCTAAGAGAATTGTAGGTAACAAACAATATGGAGGCGTACGCCAATATATCCCATTAAAAGTAAATGCAGCTGGTGTAATGCCAATTATATTTGCACAAGCAATTATGTTTATTCCTGTAACATTTGCTGGTTTTGTTGATAGCGAAACAGCTACTGGATTTGCGTCTATATTTGCTAATTTTACTGGGTTTTGGTATAACTTTATCTTTGCATTAATGATTATAGCGTTTACTTATTTTTATACAGCTATTACCATTAATCCTACTCAGATGGCAGAAGATATGAAACGAAATGGTGGATTTATCCCAGGTATTAAACCAGGTAAAAAAACAGTTGAATATCTAGATTCTATTATGTCAAAAATTACGTTACCTGGTTCGGTTTTTCTTGCATTGGTGGCTATTATGCCTGCTTTTGCTATGATTGCTGGTGTTGATCAAGGATTTGCTCACTTTTTTGGAGGTACTTCTTTGTTGATCCTTGTTGGGGTAGTTTTAGATACTTTACAACAAATAGAAAGTCATTTATTAATGAGGCATTATGATGGCTTGTTAAAATCTGGTAGAATTACTGGACGTGCTGGAGTAAGTGCTTCTGCTATTTAATGAATAGAGTAAAAAGATTACATGATATTTTTTAAGACTGACGAAGAAATTGAGTTGATGAGAGCGAGTAACCTTTTGGTTGCTCGTACCCTCGGAGAGGTGGCAAAAGCTATCAAACCAGGCGTTTCTACGTTAGAGCTAGATAAAATTGCGGAAACCTTCATTAGAGATAATGGAGGCGTTCCAGGCTTTTTAAATTACCATGGTTTCCCTAATACTTTATGTACTTCTGTTAATCAACATGTGGTACATGGTATTCCTAACAAAACTCCACTTAAAAATGGAGATATTGTTTCGGTTGATTGCGGTGCTTTGTTAAATGGTTTTTTTGGAGACTCTGCCTACACATTTGAAATAGGTGAGGTTAAACCAGAAATTAAAAAACTTTTAGCTGCAACAAAACAATCTCTTTTATTAGGGATTGAACAAGCAATTGATGGTAATAGGTTAGGAGATATTGGTTTTGCTGTTCAAGAATACACAGAAAAACTTGGTTATTCTGTAGTTCGAGAGATGGTTGGACACGGTATAGGTAAAAACTTACATGAGGCTCCTGAAGTGCCTAATTATGGCAAAAGAGGGAACGGAATTAAGTTGCAAAGTGGAATGGTTATCGCCATTGAGCCAATGATTAATATGGGTAAACGTCAGATTGTTCAAGAAAAAGACGGTTGGACGATCAGAACCGTTGATAATCAGATGTCTGCCCACTTTGAGCATACAGTGGCTATAAGAAAAGGTAAAGCAGATGTGTTATCTAGTTTTGAATTTGTCGAAGAAGTATTACATTTGCAGTCTGAAAAATAAAAAGTTATACCATTATGGCCAAACAGCCTTCTATAGAACAAGACGGTACAATAATTGAAGCCTTATCTAATGCCATGTTTAGACTGGAATTAGAAAATGGACATATTATCACTGCACATATATCGGGTAAAATGCGTATGCATTACATAAAAATTCTACCTGGTGATAAAGTAAAAGTGGAAATGTCTCCATATGATTTGACTAAGGGAAGAATATCATACAGATACAAATAATAACAAACTGATCATGAAGGTTAGAGCATCTATAAAAAAGAGAAGTGCCGACTGCAAAATTGTGAAGCGGAAAGGGCGCTTATACGTGATTAATAAAAAGAATCCAAAGTTTAAACAACGTCAAGGCTAAAATAAAAAATTATGGCTAGAATTGCTGGAGTTGATATACCTTCGAATAAACGTGGTGAAATTGCTTTGACATACATTTACGGTATTGGCAGAAACAGAGCAAAAGAAATCCTTAAAAACGCTACAATTAGTGGTGATATCCAAGTGAAAGATTGGACCGATGATCAAATTACGAGTGTTCGTGAGATGATTGGTGCATCTTTTAAAGTGGAGGGTGAATTACGTTCAGAAGTACAATTGAATATCAAGCGTTTAATGGACATTGGTTGTTATCGTGGAATTCGTCACCGTTCAGGTTTACCTTTACGAGGACAACACACAAAAAACAACTCAAGAACCAGAAAAGGTAAGAAGAAAACTGTTGCGAACAAGAAAAAAGCAACTAAATAATAAGTAAGATATGGCAAAAAAGTCAGGATCTCAAAAGAAGAGAATCGTTAAAGTTGAGGCACAAGGACATGCTCATATCCATTCCTCGTTTAATAACATTATTATTTCACTTACTAACCTTAATGGTCAAGTTATTTCTTGGTCAAGTGCTGGTAAGATGGGTTTTAGAGGTTCTAAAAAGAACACTCCATATGCAGCTCAAACTGCAGCTAGTGATTGTGCCAAAGTGGCATATGATCTAGGCCTAAGAAAAGTAAAAGTGTATGTTAAGGGGCCGGGTAATGGTCGTGAATCTGCAATGCGTTCAATTCATTCGACAGGTATCGAAGTAACAGAAATTGTTGATGTTACACCAATGCCTCACAATGGTTGTCGTCCTCCAAAAAGAAGAAGAGTTTAATTACTCACTAGTTATTAACCATATTTTTTTGATTACTAATTTTGAATAATGATTTGATTATATGAACATATCACTCCTCTCTATAATCTCGGCTGCCATATTCATCATTTAAAATCAAAAATTTAACATCAAAAATTTAGAAGAATGGCTAGATATATTGGTCCAAAAACTAAAATTGCCCGTAAATTTGGTGAGGCAATTTATGGTCCAGATAAAAATTTCGAAAGAAGAAATTTTCCTCCTGGGCAACATGGTGCTAACCGTCGCAAGAAAACAAGCGAATATGGTTTGCAATTAAAAGAGAAGCAAAAAGCTAAATATACTTACGGTGTTTTAGAAAAACAATTCCGTAACATGTTTAAACGCGCTTCTCGTAGTAAAGGTATTACCGGTGAGGTATTATTAGGTTACTTAGAGTCTCGTTTAGACAATGTAGTGTTTCGTTTAGGATTGGCTCCAACGCGTGCTGCTGCACGTCAATTGGTTTCTCACCGTCACATCGTTGTGGATGGATCTGTAGTGAATATCGCTTCTTTTCAGGTTAAAGCTGATATGGTAGTTGGTGTTCGTGAGAAATCTAAATCGTTGGAAGTAATTGCTGGTTCGTTGTCTAATTCTAGTGTACACAAGTATTCTTGGTTGGCATGGGATCAAAGCTCTCTTGCTGGTAAGTTTTTAACTATACCTGAAAGAAGTGAAATTCCTGAAAATATCAAAGAACAGTTGATCGTTGAATTGTATTCTAAATAATTAATTCTTATGGC
Source organism: Bacteroidales bacterium (assembly GCA_003251015.1). Taxonomy (GTDB): domain Bacteria; phylum Bacteroidota; class Bacteroidia; order Bacteroidales; family Marinilabiliaceae; genus SZUA-582. The sequence goes on along the minus strand of QKIO01000086.1, from coordinate 22,644 downwards.
AATATTAGCTTTCCAAAAACCAGACAAAGTAATCATGCTGGAAGCCGACGATAAATTCGGCAAATTCGAGTTTCGTCCTCTAGAACCAGGTTACGGTATTACCGTTGGAAATGCCTTAAGAAGAATTTTGTTATCCTCTTTAGAGGGTTATGCAATTACTACTGTAAAGATAGAAGGTGTTGATCATGAGTTTACGAGTATCCCTGGTGTAATTAATGATGTAACTGAAATTGTACTTAGCCTAAAGCAAGTGCGTTTCAAGCAAATCGTTGAAGATGCTGAGCAAGAGAAAGTTACTATTAACCTTACTGGAAAGGATGAGTTTACAGCAAAAGATTTAAATCAATTCATGACTGGGTTTAGTGTTTTAAATCCTGAATTGGTTATTGCTAAAATGAATCCTGAAGTGAATTTGCAGATGGTTTTAACCATCAACAAAGGAAGAGGTTATGTACCTTCAGAAGAGAATAGATCTGATGAAGCAGAATTTGGAACAATAGCTATCGATTCAATTTTTACACCAATTCGTAATGTTAAATTTGCAGTAGAAAACTTTAGGGTAGAGCAGAAGACAGATTACGAGAAATTAGTGTTAGAAATTGAGACTGATGGGTCAATTTTTCCTAAAGACGCTTTAAAAGAAGCAGCTAAAATACTTATTTATCACTTTATGTTATTTTCAGATGAGAAGATAACACTTGATTCTGATGAGAAATTCGGTAATGAAGAATTTGATGAAGAGGTATTACATATGCGTCAATTGTTGAAAACCAAATTGGTGGATATGGATCTATCTGTTCGTGCGTTGAATTGTTTAAAAGCAGCTGATGTTGAAACATTAGGTGAATTAGTAACATTCCACCGTAACGATCTATTGAAATTCCGTAATTTTGGTAAAAAATCATTGACTGAGTTAGATGATCTTCTGGTTAATTTGAATCTTACCTTTGGTATGGATACACAAAAGTATAAATTAGACAAGGAATAATAACGATGAGACATAAAAAGAAATTTAATCATTTAGGTCGAAAAACTGCCCATCGTAAGGCTATGTTGTCAAATATGGCAGCTTCATTAATTCTTCACAAAAGAATTAAGACCACGCTTGCTAAAGCAAAAGCATTACGTATTTATGTAGAGCCTCTTATTACAAAAACAAAGAATTTAAACACTGTAGAAGAGGGTGTACATGCGCAAAGAACAGTTTTTAGTTACCTTCAAAATAAAGAAGCAGTAAAAGAATTGTTTACTGAAGTAGCTGTTAAAGTTGCTGATCGTCCGGGTGGTTACACACGTATTTTAAAATTAGGCAATAGACTAGGTGATAATGCAGAGATGTGTTACATGGAGTTAGTTGACTATAATGAAAATATGTTAGTAGCTAAGAAACCGGCTGCAGCAGCAAAAAGAACTCGCCGTGGAAGCAAAAAAGCAGAAGAAACTACTGCAACTGCTAAATCAGAAGGTGATTCTACAGAGGCTTAATCTTAAGAAGTCATCATAACAGAAGACTTTTGGTCTTTTGTATGAGAATACTAGATAAAGGGATAATAGCCAAAAGCTTTATTCCTTTTTTTTTGAAATTGAGAGTAAAAAACATAATAAAAAGAATATTATCTATGGGACAAATTGCAAATATTCATGCTCGTGAAATCCTTGATTCTCGCGGTAATCCTACTATTGAAGTAGAAGTGACTTTAGAAAGTGGTTATGTTGGACGTGCTGCTGTGCCTTCTGGTGCATCTACAGGCGAACACGAAGCTTTAGAGTTAAGAGATGGTGATAAAGCTCGTTATTTAGGTAAAGGTGTGTTAAAAGCAGTAGCTAACGTTAATACTGTTATTTGTCCAGCTTTAGTTGGAATGAGTGCTTTAGATCAAGTTGGTATTGATACCAAAATGATTGAATTAGATGGTACTAAAACCAAAAGTAAATTAGGTGCTAATGCTATTTTAGGTGTTTCTTTGGCATCTGCTCGTGCAGCTGCTGAGTACTTAGGTATGCCATTGTATCGTTATATTGGTGGTGTAAATGCTAAAACACTTCCAGTACCTATGATGAACATTATCAATGGTGGTTCTCACTCTGATGCCACTATTGCGTTCCAAGAGTTTATGATTCGTCCAGTTGGTGCTAAGTCTTTTAAAGAAGGTTTACGTATGGGTGCAGAGGTTTTTCATGCACTAGCTAAAGTGTTAAAGTCAAAAGGTCTTTCTACTGCTGTAGGTGATGAAGGTGGTTTTGCACCAATGTTAGGTGGTACTGAAGAAGCTGTTGATTGTATCCTTACAGCGATTAAGAATGCTGGTTATAAAGCTGGTCGTGCGGAAGATGGTGGAGATATTTCTATCGCTATGGATTGTGCTGCATCTGAGTTTTTTAAAGATGGTGTTTATGATTATGGTAAGTTTGAGCCTAATGGCGTTAAGCGTACTTCAATCGAACAAGTTGCCTATTTAAGTTCTTTAGTTGCTAAATTCCCTATTGACTCTATTGAGGATGGTATGGATGAGAATGACTGGGATGGATGGGTTGCTTTACACAAAGCTCTTGGCGACAAATGTCAATTAGTTGGTGATGATTTATTTGTTACAAACGTTGATTATTTGAAAAAAGGTATTGAGTTAGGTGCTGCTAATTCTATTTTGATTAAAGTTAACCAAATTGGTACTTTAACTGAAACTCTTAATGCTATTGAGATGGCCCACAGAGCTGGTTACACTTCAGTTACGTCTCACCGTTCTGGAGAAACTGAGGATTCAACTATCGCTGATATCGCAGTTGCAACCAATAGTGGTCAGATTAAAACAGGTTCTTTAAGTCGTTCAGATCGTATGGCAAAATACAACCAATTGCTTCGTATTGAAGAAGAATTAGGTGCTTCTGCTATTTATGGCTATAAAAAAGTGGTTACTAAGTAATTTACAACTTTATAATGCTAAATTAGGCTGTCTGAAAAGACAGCCTTTTTTGTTTTTCTGAGCATGGTGTTTTCAAAACAATTGTTTGTTTTAACTGTTTTTTGATTTAGTATAGTTTAGAGTTATTTTTACTAAAAAATATTTAGATATGGATCATATTAAACAGCGATTAATAGAAGTTGCTAAACCAAAAATTGAAGCCTTACACGCATTAAATAGTACGCATGCAAATCATGTCATTCAGGAAGTAACCTTGGGGCAGGTGTTGTCTGGAATGAAGGGGGTTGTGTCTTTGATGACCGATACTTCTAAGTTAGATCCAGAGGAAGGTATTCGCTTTAGGGGCTATTCTATTCCTCAATTGCGTGATTTATTGCCAAAAAACACGACGGATGGTGAGCCTTTGCCAGAGGGACTGTTTTATCTTATGTTAATGGGCGAAGTGCCAACTAAGGAGGATGTTAATTTCATTAGTCAGCAATGGTCCGTAAGAGCTCAAGGAATTCCTTCTCATGTATTTGATGTGATTAATGCTTTGCCTAAAAATGCGCATCCGATGATTCAGTTTAATTCTGCTATATTAGCTATGTCTACGGAGTCGCAGTTTCGCAAAGCTCATTTAATAGGGATGGGCAAAGATAAATATTGGGATCCTATGTACGAAGGTGTCATGGATTTGGTATCGCGTTTGCCAATTATCGCTGCTTACATTTATCGTAGAGTGTTTCATAATGAAAAGCATATTGATATGGATCCCTCATTAGATTGGGCAGGTAATTTGGCGCATATGATGGGTTATGATTCAGAAGAGGTGCGGCGTTTGATGCGTTTATATATGGTTATTCATGCAGATCATGAAGGCGGGAATGTGTCTGCGCATGCAACTCATTTGGTTGGGTCAGCCTTATCTAATCCATATTATAGTTTCTCGGCAGGGATGAACGGGTTGGCTGGGCCATTGCATGGTATGGCTAATCAGGATGTAATGCACTGGTTAAATAAAATGAAGCGTGAAATTGGTGTCGAGAATCCAAGTGCTGAACAAATTAAACGTTATTCTCAAGAAACTCTTGCAAAGGGACAGGTTATCCCTGGTTATGGTCATGCCGTTTTGCGTAAAACAGATCCTCGTTTTACGGTTCAATTAGAGTTTGCTAAAAAATATATTCCCAATGCTCCACTCATTCAAATAGTAGAGAGGGTTTATGAAGTAGTGCCTGATGTGCTTAGTGCTGGTGGAAAGGTAAAGAACCCGTGGCCTAATGTAGATGCTATTAGTGGTTCATTACTCTCTAGTTATGGTATTAATGAATATCCTATTTATACTGTTTTATTTGGTGTTTCTAGGTCGTTGGGCGTGTTAACTCAATTGATATGGGATCGGTTATATGGCTTCTCTATTGAACGCCCAAAATCTCAGAATCTGGATTGGTTTATTGAGCAAGTAGGGAAAAATAAATAGTTTAGATAAAACGAAGTGGCACAGCCACTTTTTTTACTTGTAATTAGTTGGGAATTAAATATTTTATTGTCGAATGTTTTTTTTAGTCTAATTCAAGTATTCAGCCTTTTTTTGCTATTTTAGCCCTATGAATAAAACATTAATGGATAGAATTAACATTTTAGTAAGGCATAAGGAACTCTGTTTTTTTATGTGCCATCTGTTGTGTTTATTTAACTCCCCTACTTTCTCTCAAAATTTATACAATACTGCGGAGCGATTCTCCATTGAAGATGGGCTTTCTAATAGCCATGTGACAGCTATATATCAAGATAGTCGCGGTTTTATTTGGATAGGCACCACTGATGGGTTAAATAGATACGATGGGTACGAGTTTAAAGTCTATCGTCATAACCCAATAGATTCAACTTCAATTGTTGGTAATTTTATTCAGACTATTTCAGAAACTTCAGACGGGAATGTTTGGATTGGCACACGAAATAGCGGCTTGTCTATATGGAATCAACACACAGGGATCTTTCGTAATATATCTAAATCATCAACAGGGAAACTAGCTTTGCCAGAAAATGGCGTTTATGGTATATTATGCCAGGATAAGTATGCTTGGGTTAAAACTCGACATTATGTCGTAGGTGTTAACATAAATACAAATATGGTTGAGTTGCATAATCACTACTCAAGTGTCTTTAATTCAGAAAAGTTTAATAACTACCCAATAGTTATATCAGATAATGAATTATGGTTTGGATCCAAGGAAGGAATTCATAGAATGGATTTAAAATCGAAGGCTGTTATGAGAGTTGTAACAGGTACAGATTTTACTAATAGGGATATATCAGGATTCGTTCGTATTAGCAAGGCTGAGTTTTTAGTGGGAACTGCGAGTGGTTTGTTAATTCTTAATGAGAAGACACTTAAGACTACTCCTGTGTTATGTAAAGAAAAAGAGTTAATGCCTCTCGATGTAAATTGTTTATATGCTCAGGATTCTAAGAAGGTATGGGTAGGTACAAGTAAGGGGTTGTATGTGAGTGAATATCCGTTTGTAAACTATGAAAGATTCAATTTGGGAGACCTATCTGACTTATATGATGTGACATCTATCATGGTTGATAATAGTGGGATTTTGTGGATAGGGACAAGGCAAGATGGGATTATTAAGCGAGATCAAAAGCAAGTGAAATTTAGGAGTATTACAAAAGAAAATAAGTTGCGATATCCGATTAAGTCTTATGATTTTGAATCTGTATATGTAGATGAGAATAATCAATTGTGGTTAGGTACTTTTAATGATGGGGTCTACAGCATAAATCGTTCTACAGGTGCATTTCGGAATTATCTTATTGAAAATGTAGGATTTCAATTTAAAACGCCGTCAGTTACAGCTATTTTAAAGGATGTGAAAGGAAAAATGTGGTTTGGAACTACTGATGGAGTCTATTTATTAGATCCAACACAAGGCGTCTTAAAGGAGTTTGATTATGCCAATAATGATGAGTTTAAAACGTTGTTAAAGTCCAATGAAATTAATGACATTCTGCAGGATAAGTATGATAATATTTGGTTTGCCACTCAATTTGGTTTGTACCGATATAATGGGTCTGGAATAGTTAGCTTTTTCTATGATTCGGAAAGTGACTATGGCTTATGTGATGATGAAGTAAATGTGATTTATGAGGATTCTGAAGGATGGATATGGGTGGGTACGAATAGCGGATTAAGTGTTTATCGACCTATTGATGGCTTTTTTATGCGTGTGAAGAATGAAATGGGTCAAGAATTGAAGATTAGTCATAATATTATATTGTCTTTGGCAGAAGATCGTAATAAACGTATTGTTATAGGGACTCAATCTGGTTTGTCTTTTTATGATAAGAAAACTGGCATGCCTGGGTTTTGGAGGAATGATGACTTTTTAATGAATAGCAAAATCTACTCAGTAGAAGTAGATTTTTCAAATAAGATATGGATAAGTACAGGCACAGGCATTTCCTCTTTACGAGATGATTTGTCCATTTTGCATTACAATCGCAAGGACGGATTGCCAGATTATAATTTTAACATTGGTTCATCCTACAATTATTTAAAAAAGGAACTGTTTTTTGGAGGTGATAAAGGATTGACTATTATAAATACCGATTCGATTAAAACCAATCAATTTAAGCCTAGTGTCTTAATTACAGACTTGCAAGTGCTAGTCAAAGGTTTAGAAGTTGAGCATTATGAAAAAATAATACCATCTGTAGTCTTGCGATACAGGTCAAATTCTATTATTAGAGTTGCATTTGCAGCCATGGAATTTACACAGCCAAAGCAAAACGCGTTTAAAGTCTTTTTAGAAGGGTATGATGACGAAGTAAGACCAGTAACAACCGATAATTATGTTACTTTTTCAAACCTACCTCCTGGAGACTATACGCTTAAGGTATATGGTTCAAATAGTGATTTAGTTTGGGGTGATGAACCTGTCGAATTGAAAATAAGCATTGTACCTCCCTTATGGATGACTTCTTATGCTTACGTTTTTTATGTAATATTTGGGTTTTTTCTAATACAAATGTTGATAAACTATCGTATTGGAAATTACAGAAGGGCTTATAAGGCGTTGAGTGAAAAGAGTTTGGATAAGAAGAAAATAGAGGCTCAAAAAGAAACGTTGTCAAAAATAAACAAAAGTTTAACAGATAGCATTAGTTACGCTAAACGTATTCAGGAGGCTATGATCCCCTCTGAATCAATGGTCAAACAAATTTGTTCAGACTCATTTGTGTATTTTAGACCGAAGGATATTGTAAGTGGTGATTTCTATTGGATTTTTGAAAAGGGAGATAAGGTGTTTTTGGCTGCGGTGGATTGTACGGGCCATGGTGTTCCAGGTGCTTTTATGTCTATCATAGGTTACGATTTGATTAAAAATATTGTTGAGATACAAGGCGAGGAATGTCCTGAGTTAATATTGAATAGGTTGAATCAAGAAGTGGTCGATACCTTTAACCGCAATAACACGAGTAGTCAAGAAGATTCGGTTAGAGATGGTATGGATATGGCATTGATTGTTATTCATAAAGATAAAAAGCTAATTGAGTTTGCTGGGGCTTTCAATCCTCTGTATTTAATGCGTGATAATGAAATAATAACCTTTAAAGGTAGTCGCCATCCTATTGGTTACATTGGAGAGCGATATAATAGTTCCATATTTAAAAAACAGCAAATTCCTTATTTTAAGAATGATATTCTTTATCTTTTTTCAGATGGTTATGCCGATCAATTTGGTGGTCCCGAAGGAAAGAAATTTAAATATCGTAGATTTAGGCACTTGTTGCTAAATATTCATAAGCTTCCTGTTGATGAGCAAAAGTCTATTTTGCATCAAAAAATGGAAGATTGGATGGGTAAAGATTACCCTCAAGTGGATGATATACTATTAATTGGGGTGAAGTTATAGTTGTTATACACAGTCTAGTTGTGATTGCACATTATAAAACACTTAGGATAGTCAGTTCTAATCATATCTTCTTCTATCTTTTGAAAATAAACACCTCGATTAGTTGAAATCACTATTTGTACATATTCTTTTATTTGTTTTAGTTAGCGTAGCGCGGTCTCAAGATAATTTGCCCATAGCCAAGGTTAAGATAAAAGGGCAAAAAGTGTTTGAAAAGTCTATGATTAGAGATAATCTGACACTTGAATCAACTTCATGGTTTAAAAGAAAAATCCTCAAGAAAAAACCAATTCTGTATTCCAAGAAGCTTTACAAGGAAGATGTGGAGCGTATTACAAGTCTTTATCAAAAAGAGGGTTATCTCAATTTCAAGTTTTTAGAGCCTGATGTGAAGGTGACTAAAAAGCAACGGGTTTATGTAACTATTTTTGTGGAGGAGGGCAGTCCTATTAAAGTCTCACAAGTTAGTTTTACGGTAGACTCTTTATATACTTTGAATGAATCTTTATCTCGTCGAGGGCATCAGAATATTGCACTGCAGTCTCAGTTGTTAGCCTCCAAAACCTTTAGAGACCAGTCTCTTATAAATGATCAGGTGTTGCTGGTAGAACAATTTGGTAATATAGGTTACCCTTATGCCAAGGTTGATTATAATTTACTTGTTGATACATTAACCAATACCACAACCTTAGATTGGACTATTACTAAAGGTCCATTAGCTCATTTTGGTTCTACTATTATTGAAGGAAATGATAAAGTACCTGACAAGTCTATATATCGCCAGTTGGCCTACAAACCTGGAGATGTGTGGTCGAAGAAGAAAATTGATCAAACGCAAAAGCAGATATACAACCAAGGCATGTATCGAGTAGCATCACTAAAGTCGGTGATGAGTAATACTTCTTTAGATACAGTTTTAGTTAAGATACAAATTAAGGAAGCGCCTAGGTGGACTACTCGTTTTGGTGTGGGCTACGGGAAGGAAGATCGGTTTAGGGTTTTTTCTGAGCTGCAATTACTGGGTGTTATCACCCATACCGGTCGATTAAATTTTTATGCCAAGCATTCTTATCTAGAACCTTATAATGTGTATTTGAAATTTTCTCAGCCTTCGGTATTTTTTCCAATAAACACGTTTAGCATTTATCCTTATTTGCAAAATCAAAACGAACCGGGATATTCGATAACCAACACAGGTGTCAATCTGTCCATGCAACAGAACTTTTCGAAGCAACTAAACACTTCTTTGTCTTACGTGTATGAAGATGTAAAGCAAGATACTACTAATTTGAGTCAGATAGATATTACAGAATATGATCAGGGTTTGTATTCTAAGTCAGGCTTGTTGTTAAGTGGTTCATTTAATAATTCGAATCCAATATTAGATCCCGTTCAAGGATATGTAGCTTCTATAAATCTTAAGACAAATGGTCTTTATGGTGCTACAGATATGCCTTTCTATCGTATTTTGGCAGAGTATAAAAAGTATTATGGCATTAGAAATGGATTGATTCTAGCTTTAAAGGCCAAAGGAGGTGGCATTAATAGAACCGATGATAATCCTTACATCCCTTCGGAAGAACGTTTCTATGCTGGGGGATCACAGTCTGTTCGAGGATGGTCAAGAAGCGAGTTAGGTCCACATGATGAATATGGCAAACCATCAGGAGGTAATAGTCTGTTGGAAGGAAGTGCCGAGTTTCGATTAACCGTTAAGAAATTGATCACTTTTGCCTTGTTTGGTGATGGTGGGAATGTTTGGCAGCAATCGTTTTATTATCAATTAAACGATTTGCATTATTCTGTAGGCGTAGGGGTACGTATTAAAACACCCATTGGTCCTGCAGGAATTGATTTTGCAAGGCCTGTATTTGAGGAGTTTAAGACTTGGCAAATAAGTGTTAATATAGGTAATCCGTTCTAATTGTATGGTTGGGAAGGCTATCAGATATCTGTTTTATTTAATACTAACCCTGTTGGTGTTATTGGTGACCGCTTTGTTTTTAACACAAACAGATTCGTTTAGGCTCTTTGTGAAAAGTAAGCTGATTGCTGCTGGTGAATTGTATATTGATGGGCACATTGAAGTGGGGGAGCTCAAAGGAAATTTTTTTACGAATCTAGAGTTAAAGGATGTTTCGTTGACAAGCCACGATTCGTGCGTTGTGTCATTTTCGTCCCTTCGGTTGAGTTATAGTTTGTTAATGCTTCGTTCCAAAGTTTTAGTCCTAGATTCTCTTATTCTTGATAATCCAGTGTTTAATATATGGCAGCGGCCCGACAGTACCTGGAATATAACTCATCTTCTGAGCCCGTCTCCTAAAGATACAATAAGTGATTCAAGTCCATTTCCATATACTATAAAAGCTAATTTTGTTCGCGTTAATGATGGTTCGTGCCAAACCGTGTCGTTTAATTCGTTATTACCTAGAAAAGTAAAGGGTTTAAATTTATGGTTGGATGGTAATTATAATGCATCAGGCTTAGAGCTTAATTTGAGATCGTTTTCGGTGACTACGCAACAGCCGACTATAGCTATTAATCAATTTCGTTTTTTGTTTAAGATGAATGCCTACGGTATGGGTGTAGATAGTTTGGAGCTAAAAACTTCTAAAACCGATTTGTTGGCAGATTTGCAGTATAAATCACTGGATTCATTAAGCGGGAATGCATATATGACGGTTTTAGATCGTGATGAGTTAGCTGTTTTCATACCATCTATTGCACTCAAATGTTCGCCAAGAGTGAAGTTTAGCTTTTCAACCAAAGAAAAGGTTAGCTTGTTAAGCTTAGATTTAGTGCACGAGGGTCAACAAATAGCTTTGCAATTGAGATGCACCTCTCTGATTGCTGCTATAGACGATGAGTTTGTAAAGTCTCCGTACGATTTGTCAATTAATTTAGTCGGTGTACGGCCAGAGCATTGGTATGATATGCCGTCTTCACAAGCGATCTTGAATGGTAGTTTGCAACTAAATGGTGACGATTTGTTAGATCTTAAAAGTCGTGTTAATGTGGTGGCTAATTTGGCCAATTCGACGTATAATGGGCATTCGTTTACTCGTTTTGTAGTAAAAGGAAATTACCAGAATGATGTAGTAAGTGCTGATTTAGATATTCAAACGCGCGAAGGTCAGGTTAAAGTAAGTGGAATGCTTACTAGTTTAAGCCAAGATCCAAATTACACAGTAAGTCTAGAAACAGAAAGGTTTGATTTGGGAGTCTTGATGCCATCGTTGGATGGAACTATTATTAATGGCTTAATAAAGGGCAAAGGATATGGCTTTGATGCAACCAATAGAGAAATTGATGCTGTTGTTGAATTACAGAATTCTACAGTTTACCATATTCCTGTTGATAAACTTTTATCAACCATTCGATTAAAGAATGATAGGTTGTATATTGATTCCTTAGCACTGCAGATGCCAAATGCCAACGGTTTTATGAGAGGTCAGTATAGTTTGAAATCAAGCGAGTTGCAGGCTGTTTCGCAAATTAGTATGGATTCACTTTCGTTTTTGCATCACTATATTGAATTGCCAATTGGTTTTGAGCGTTGTGATTTATCAGGAACTGTAAATGGCGTTTTGTCTAGTTTGCAGATTTCTGCTGAGTTAAAAAGTACAAATATAAAGGCCTATAATTCACAAGCTAACGAATTAAGAGCTCATGTGTCTGGAGTGATGCAAGATGGATTGTTAGATCTTAAAGCTGATGCGGTGATGGATGGATTTGCTTCTGGTGGTTTTGTCTTGGATGCTGTTTCTGTGACTTCTAGGTATAATAATGACCAGCTTCAGCTTAATGCACATCTGGTTAATAATCAATTGTTAGATGCTATTGTGGAGTCGCGTATTGATATAGGTGATACTTTAATTATTGCGTTGCCACGTTTAGAAGTCCGAACTAAGCAAGGACATTATTATCTGCCAGATACCACGCAGTCTGTGCAGTTGGTGAACAATTCAATACAACTTAATAAATTACAGCTAAAAGATTATTTAGCACCTAATTTTAGTTTAGATGCTCAAGGTGACTTTACTTTTCAACAGGCTGATAATTTTAAATTTGCAGTAAGGGAGTTGAATCTAAATAGGCTAAATCCCTATTTGGCGATGGAGGACTCTGTTAGTGGTCTATTGTCGGCATCGATGGTGATAGAAGGTAATGCCACTGCGCCAGTTATTAAAGGAGAGGTTACTATTGATAAACCAACCTATGGCGGTTATAGTCTGACAGGTATTTCAGGGCAGGTAATGTATGCTAATTCTTTGGCCGAATTAATAGTAAGTATTCCAAATTTAGGTAAAAGTGCAAAGGGGCATTTGCGTTTACCCATGCAGATGTATGTTGATTCTACTGGTTTTGTATATCAAAATCCCAAAATGTTTGAAGCTGAGCTGAAAATGGATTCATTTAGTATTGCTAATTCTGTTTTTCTGAAGCGATCAAAAATCAATGCGCAAGGCTTGCTTAGTGTGGATGTGAAATCATCAGGCGAATTATTAAGTCCTCAGTTTTTTGGAAATGTAAGTCTTAAGAATGGTGTTTTTGTAGATCCAACTGTAGGTGTAGAATACAATGATATCAATGCTCTGTTTCGTTTTGATGGCGCTAAATTATTTGTAGACTCGTTACAAATCAAACAAAAAAATGGGAGTTTATTTGCATCTGGAATGGTTGAGTTTGACTCAACCATTATTAAAAATCGGATTGTTAAATCAACGATTAATGCCAAGGCAACTAATTTTAGTGTAGTTGATAACGATATGTATGTGCTTCAGATAGATGGCGATGCCTTTGTGAAATCAACACAAAATAAACCAGAGTTTGGCGGTAAGGTGCGTATTCTTAGGTCGTTTATAAATCTAGAAGCCTTAGATGAATATAGTGCTGTCTCTGATGATATCGAGACTCCCATGCTCATTGAGGCCATGAATAAAGCAAATCAGCAGAAAGATAGTGTCATCACATTAGCTGATAAAGTAGTGGATGAGTTAAAAGTGAAACGTACACAATCTAATGCATTGAAAAATCTGACGGGGCGTTTACGTATTGAAATACCTCGTAATACATGGATTCAGAGTGAAGAGTCTAAAATAGAATTAATGGGGGATCTTGATGTGGTTAAAACTGGCGATCTGTTTGAGTTATTTGGAAATATTAGCATTAATCGAGGGCACTATATTCTCTATGGAAAGAAGTTTACGATTAAGGAAGGTGAAGTTGTTTTTCAGGGAGGTGAAACGTTTGATCCGTCACTTCATTTTAATGCTACCTACACTTATAGAGGTAGTGATAAGCAAAAGAAGGATTTAAACGTTTTTGTGACAGGGCTTTTATCAGAACCGACCATTAATTTTGCGCTTAATAATCAACAAATATCTCAGTCGGATGGTATTTCTATTTTGCTGACGGGTAAAACACCTGACGAAACAAGTTCGGATAACCAAAATGGAATTGTGGGGTCTGTAAGTTCTAATATGTTAGCTAAGATGGTTAGTTCACAATTGACAAAAACATTAGGGAATCGTTTAGATCTTGATATGATAGAGATCAATTCAACCGAAAACTGGCAAAGTGCCGCTTTTGTGGTTGGCAAATATATCACTAATGATTTATTAGTTACCTATCAGCGTGGTATTGGCGAAACCGAAGATGATGAAATTACGCCAGAAACCATTACCTTAGAATACGAATTAAACCGTATTTTTTCGCTTCGTATTCAAAGTGGAAGTGCAAAGTCTTCGGGATTTGATGTAGTTTTAAGGTTTGAACCTAAAAAGAATGATTAAGTTTTAAATACCATTTGAAGTATGCATAACACCTCGCTTATCAGTTCTCAGTATCAAGTATTATGCAAAGCTCTTGAAGATAAAAATGTAAAAGATGCTTTGATGCTCCTTCATAAATGGGCTATAGATTGCCAAAATGGTGATTTTATTGATGCTCATTCTACGCTGGAATTTACCTATAAAAACATACTCAAATATACTGTTGAAGGTATTTCTGATCCTGAGCGCCAGAAAATTTACAACCATTTGATACGTGATGTATATACTCTTGCAGATAAGATGTATCAACATTTGTTGAGCCAAATCTCGGTAGGTGTAAGGTCTGATCTGTGGCGTGAATTAAAACGCAATACCCTACAAACGACGATTGATAATTATTTGGACACATTAGTAAAAGATGAGTTGCAGCAAGAAATATCTGGGGGTTCAGATGGAGAGTTGCAGCATCACACACAGTTAATGTTTAATTATTTGTGGGTTAATACAGGCGTTACACGATCCGATTTTTCGTTGTTGCAGTCTCTTTTTTCAAATCGGCAAGTATATTGGCATCATAAGGCACTTTTTGTTTCGGGCATTACCTTGTCATTGAGTCATGCTTTTTCATCTGATTATCTATCCCTGTTAATCGATTTGACCAATCATTCCGACGATCAGGTTAGTGCGCGCGCATTAACTGGGTTGTTGTTAGCTCTTTATAAATATGATGCTCGTTTGTATTTATATCCTGAATTATACACGCGTTTATTTTTATTTGTAGAGGAGACGGGAATGGCTGTTTTAGTTCAATCCATAGCTATACAGCTTATGCGCACTCGCGAGACAGAGAAGATATCTAAAAAATTATTTGATGAGATCATTCCGGAAGTGAGTAAAATGCATTCAGCTATGAATGATAAGTTGGATTTGGGAAATATCCTTAAAGACAATATGTTGGAAGATAAAAACCCCGAATGGAAAGATATATTTAAAGATTCTCCAAGTCTTATAAATAAACTTGAGGAGTTAACGCAATGGCAATTAGAAGGCTCAGATGTTTTTTTAGCAACCTTTAAAATGTTAAAGCATTTTTCGTTTTTTAACGAGGTAGGTAACTGGTTACTACCTTTTGTTAGTGACCATCCCGAAGTTAAAAAAGCTTTGGTTGATGAAAATGATGTATTTAAAAATAAAGAGTTTGTTAGCGGATTAAGTGATTCTCGATTTTTATGTAACTCAGATAAATATTCACTCATCCTAAGCATTCCCCACATGCCATCGATGCAAAAAGAATTAATGGGAAAGATGTTTTCCGAAGAGTTAGCGCAGATGTCTGAACTTCAAAAAGATGAAATGAATCTTCAAGCTCATCGGAGTAAGTTGGTTATTTCTAATCAGTTTATACAAGATTTGTATCGTTTGTTAAAGCTTCATCCTCAAAAAAGTCAGTTTGCGGATGTATTTAATAATCGGATGGATTTTTATAATAAGTGGTTTTATCGTCAGAGTTTAGTGGATCAAACCACGCTTAGAGAGTTGGCCGAATTCTATTTCAAGAAAGATTATTTTGAAGATGCGTTAGAGATTTTTTTCCTTATCCTCAAAAACGAACCCAATGCCATTGATGTCATTCAAAAAGTAGCTTATAGTTATCAAAAGCAAGGCGATTTTGAACAAGCCCTTTCTTATTATTTGAAAGCAGAGCTGATAGATGCCAGTGGTAATTGGCTGAAGAAAAAAATTGCATACTGTTATTTGGTGTTAAAAGATATTCCTCAAGCTTTGGCTTATTACAAAACAGCTGAGCGATTAGCACCTGACAACCTACACACTCAAATGAGCATTGGTAATTGTTTGGTTGAGATGGGTGATTTTGAGGAGGCTTTAAAGTGTTATTTTAAGGTTGAATACCTCGATCCGAACAATCCCAAATGCAATCGCCCCATTGCTTGGTGTTCTTTTGTATTGGGTAAGTTTGATCAAGCCGAGAAGTATTATCTTAAGTTGTTAGTGCAAGGCGAGTCAAAGGTGGACTTAGTGAATTTAGGGCATGTAATGTGGTGCAAAAAACAACGCAAAGAGGCCTTGTCTTATTATCAGAAGAGTATTTCATCTCGCCACTATACCATGGCGGAATTCTTAGCCGTTTTTGATGAAGATTTAAAGTACTTAAAGGGTCATGGCGTTGACACTGCAGATGTGCCTCTGCTGTTAGATCACATCAGATATTCGTTAGGAGAATAGGATAATGCTTTGTTTCGCCTTTTGTGTAACAGGTGTTTTGTGCGGGTATTAACGTCTTAGTTCATCATAACCATAATAAGGAACATGATAAACCCTAGCAGCGCAATAATAAGCAAGACCTCCACAATAGAGTAGATAAGGATCTTTCTCTTTAGCTTTAGGGTTATTTCGTGTTCGTCCTTATGCATCGTAATTTATTTTCTTTTATGAAGATACAAATTTAAGGTGATAATAGTTAATAATTTGCTTGATTAACAGTAATTAACTGACGCTTTACACTTTTTAACTCCAAGGGGTTGGTGATGTGTGGCTCATTTTGACTGGGTTAAATGCAATCGCTTAACTCATTTGACAAAACAAACAATGCCCTTCTGTTGCGGAAGGGCATTGTGTTTTAAAGTAATGAGTTTGATTATACGTTAAATCTAAAGTGCATAATGTCACCGTCTTTTACCACATATTCTTTACCTTCTACGTTCATTTTACCAGCTTCTTTACAAGCTAATTCAGAACCGTATTTTACAAAGTCATCGTAATTTATAACTTCGGCACGAATAAAGCCTTTTTCAAAGTCTGAGTGAATAACGCCAGCTGCTTGTGGAGCTAAGTTTCCTTTGTGGAATGTCCAAGCGCGTACTTCCTTTACGCCTGCAGTAAAGTACGTTTGTAACTGAAGTAATTGATAAGCCGAACGAATCAATTTCACTACGCCAGATTCTGCCAAACCCATGTCTTCTAAAAACTCTTTGCGTTCTTCAAAAGTCTCTAATTCAGCGATCTCAGATTCTGTTTTTGCGGCAATAATTAAAACTTGGGCATTTTCGTCTTTAACGGCTTCTTTAACCGCATCCACGTGTTTGTTTCCCGAAACAACCGAGTTTTCATCTACATTACAAACATACATCACCGGTTTGTTGGTTAGGAGATATAGGTCGTTAGCTGTTTTAGTTTCAACATCACTTAATTCAACGGTTCTGGCTGATCTTCCGTTTTCAAGAGCTTCTTTGAATTTGTACAACACCTCAATTTGACGTTTTGCTTCTGGGTCTTTTGAGTTTTTTGCTGCTTTCTCATTTTTTTGTAGACGAGCATCTACCGTTTCAAGATCTTTAAATTGCAATTCAAGATCAATGATTTCCTTGTCTCTAACAGGATTCACACTGCCATCAACATGGGTTACATTGTCATCGTCGAAGCAACGAAGCACGTGTATGATAGCATCCGTCTCACGAATGTTAGCCAAAAACTTATTTCCTAACCCTTCGCCTTTGCTTGCGCCTTTTACTAATCCAGCTATATCTACTATTTCAACGGTTGTTGGTAATACGCGTTGAGGTTTTACCAACTCTTCTAATTTCACTAAGCGTTCATCGGGCACAGTAATAACACCTACGTTAGGCTCAATGGTGCAAAAAGGAAAATTGGCTGATTGTGCCTTTGCATTTGATAAGCAATTGAACAGTGTTGATTTTCCCACATTCGGCAGTCCAACAATTCCACATTGTAATCCCATAACTATTTTGTTTTTAACTTTCTAAATTTTACGGTGCAAAAGTACATCATTTTTCATCAGCCTAAAACCCTCATTTGCAAAAAATATAAAAAAGCAAGCTTGTGCTTCTGTGTGATTAAACCTTTTTAGTTTTAACTTGTCAAAGCAACAACCTGTAATAAACAAATGAATATGTCTACCGACCAAGATATTCTTGATTTACTTAAACAGCCAGAGTCTAAGGAGAGGTGTTTTAACATGCTTATGCTCAGGTATAAAGAGCGGGTTTATTGGCATGCTAGAAAGATGGTGGTGTCTCACGAAGATGCTGATGATGTGGCGCAAAACACATTTGTTAAAGTTTGGCGATACTTGGATGATTTTAGAGGCGATTCTTCACTTTTTACGTGGATATATCGAATAGCCAGTAACGAAACACTTACGTTTATTGCCAGTCGCCAGCGTAAATATGCCTTTGCTTTAAATGATTTATCTTATCCTTTTGAGGATGTGTTGAAGGCCGATCCTTATTTTGAAGGCTCTGATTTAGAAATAAAGCTGCATAAAAGCATTATGAAATTGCCAGAGAAGCAGCGTTTGGTTTTTAATATGAGGTATTTTGAAGAAATGAAGTTTAAGCAAATGTCCGAAATACTTGATACCAGTGTTGGTGCACTTAAAGCCTCATATCATCTGGCTTCTAAAAAGATTAAGGACGAAATGAAAGCTAGTGATTGAAAAAATATTTAGTATTCGATTAAACCTTTCTCATTATTAAGCATCTAACAAATATAAACACACTTGTCATGAAAGCACTAAATAAAGAAAATTTGACTAATCAACAAGCTGGATTTAGTACGCCCGCAAATTATTTTGAATCTTTTGAAGGGCGAGTGCAGAGTCAGATTGAATTTTCGAGTAAAAATAAGTCTCAACGACTGCTCGTGTATTTAAAGCCTTGGTTGGCCTTAGCAGGGATGTTTGTTTTTGTGGGGCTATTGTATCAGTTTTTAAGACCTCAAGAGGTTGTGCTTTTAGGAGCTTCAGAATCATCTTTTGAGGTTTATTATAGCGAGTTTTATATTAATCAGTCAGATGAGGAGCTTATGAATTATGTTGCCGAAGAGGGGATTGAATTGGAGTCTTCACTTACTACTAATAATTATGAGGATTTAACAATAGATGAAATTGATGAATTAACAAATTTTTAAATCGTAAGAGTATGAAAAAAGTAATGATTTTATGGATGATGAGTCTTGTGGTGTTGAGTGTAAGTGCTCAAAAGCCTAATCGCGAGGCTAAGATGGAACAGATGAAGGCCGAAAAAATATCCTTTATTACTCAGCAATTAAGTTTGACAACGGCAGAGGCACAAGCGTTTTGGCCTGTGTATAATGAATATGAAGGTAAGAGAGAGGTTCTTCATAAGCAGTCGAAGACTAAGATGATGGAGTTTAAGAAGATTGAGAGTACAGCAACTACAGCCCAAAAGGAAGCAGCAGCTGACGGGATTGTAAACATGAAGATGGATTTTGCCAAGTTAGATTTGGAATACCATAAGAAGTTTAAAGCTGTGTTAAGTGCAGATAAGTTATTAACGCTTTATCAGTCAGAGATGAAGTTTAGACGTCACCTGTTAGATGGTATCGGTGGTCATAAAAAAGGGGCGCATTGCGGTGATGGTGATGCCGCGGATAATGAATAGATAGATTGTTGAGAGTTAACAAAAAAAGGAACGAAAGTTCCTTTTTTTGTTGTGTCTTTAGATTTTAGGTCGGTTAAATTGCGCGCCTACAGTCTGGTTATATGTCAACTGCTTTTGTTGATGTTTTGGATTTATACGAATCGAAATTACCAAAAATTTCTTTGAGAGCATTTGAGTTTTGTGAGTGAGATAAAACAAAAAAAGAGACCTTCTTGAAGGTCTCTTTTTTTTTGTGTGATTCAGCTGGGGTTCGAACCCAGGACCCCATCCTTAAAAGGGATGTGCTCTACCAGCTGAGCTACTGAATCAACATTTTTAGTGCCAAATGGGCTGATGTTTTTCCCAATTGCGATGCAAAGATAGGTGCTTTTATTAGTAAAACAAATCCTAGGGGTAAAAAAAATGATTTTTTTCTTGTGGGCTGTGGGTTGTATGGGTATAAGTGTTTAGTAAATAGTGCTTTTAATGGTTTGTTTTTTTTTCTTCTTAGTGCAATGATTTTTTTTTGCAACACCCATTTTCTAATATGGTTAAAGTGAGCTGTTGAATTGAGGGGGGGTAGAAAACACATTTAATTAGACTACAGAAGGCTTAAAGTTTAGCTCTTCCATTGCTTTTTTGAATTCACTAAGTATAACCGGTTTTTTTAATACCGCTTTAGCGCCGTGCCGAAAACAGGCTTTAATGGTATTGGGGTTGTCGTCGTTAGAAATAATGATAATTGGTATGCCAAGCCATTCTTCTTCCACTTCTTTTAGCACTTCCATCCCATCTTTCTCTGGCATGATTAGGTCTAAGATTAGTAGGTCTGGACGGTTTTTAATAATCTTCATCCACCCATCGTTTCCATCAGGAGCCTCTAATATTTCCACGTTGTAGTCTTTTAATAAGACTTTTACTTGTGCCCTTGTATCTTTTGCATCATCTATAATTAGTATTTTTTTCATGGTAGTTGGTTTAATTTGAATAAAGTTAAAGAGAAAAAAGATGACAGGTGGTGATTATTGATGAACGCCTCAGTTATCGTGGTGAGTGTTCTTTATTAATTGATGTGTGTTATATCTTGGACATTGATGTGTGTTAAGGCATGTAAGAATGTTTACGTGAGTTAGTGTTTTGATGTTTTATTTAGTTATCTTAGATATATGTCTTAAAAGGTATTTTAGATGCTTAAATGCAACCTTACCTTAAAAAAGGGCGTATTACTAACAAACATTTTAACTACACGATTATGAAAAAGATATTTTTACTTGCCTTTGCGGCCGTTTTGCTTTTGGGGTCTACCCAAAGTGTGAACGCTCAGCTTTCTGATGAAGAATACAACTACGTAACCATGGATTTACGAGGTATTCTTAATTTAACGATGACTACTAATCCTCAGGTTGACTTTACGTTTAAAACCATTCAAGAGTATCAACAAGGTATCACACGTTTTAATGCCACTCAATTAGAAGTGGATGCTACGCTAGCGTGGGATTTGTTTGCTTATTGCAACACCGATGAGTGGACTCAAGTTGAGGCTTATTCTACCAATGGTAATAATGGTTTGCCAGCTGAGATCTTGCACATGAAATCATCAGTTGTAAACACAGCCACAACTACAGAGAATTTTGATGCGTTTGTGTCGTTAAAAGGATTAACTAATTCAGGTGTTGTAGGTGGAGCCCCTGCTGCAGCAACGCAATTTTTGGCTGGTATGGTTGGCACAGGTGTTGGAGAGTCATTTCTTCCAGGTACTGCGAACTCCAATCCAACCACGCATAAGTTTAGAATTGATATGAGGTTGAAGCCAGGTATCCCCGCTACTTTCCCAAGTTCAAGTGTGTTACTTACCACAACAGGTAATAATGAGCCTTTTGCAATGGCAGGATATTACTACATGGAGATAGTTTACTCTTTGGTAGAAGACTTGTAAAAAGCCGAAACGTATTATTTAATTGTGAAAAGAAGGTTAATAGCCTTCTTTTGCTATTTTAACGTTTTGTTATCTAATCCTGAGTTGTGATGAAAGTCCTAAGAGTTTTAAGAATAAGTGCTGTCGTAATGATGTTTTTAGCTATTTCAACGGTGGCTTACGCTCAAGCAGTTAGTTTTTCGTTAAAAACATCTCCATCCCTCCATTTTGATTTTAATACAGTGGATAAGTATATCTCAGGCCTCACCTTTATGAATGCTTGCGAGTTAAATGTGGTAGCTGTGGGCACTCAGTGGGATTTATATGTAGGAGCTACAACTACAGTAGCTGGTGTGTGGGATGTATCATCAGTCTATTCGACAAGCGGATTAACACCTCCCATAGATATTTTGCAATTAAAATTTCGTAACGCATCAGGAACAGCCTTGGTCGCTGGGTTTTTCCCCATACAAGACATTCTAACTCCCACGTACATTATTGGCTCAGCCATTAGTCCTGATGTGGCTTTGGCTTGTCCTGCTAATGGGACTAACCAAAGTGGCAGTTATTTAGTGTCGCCAGGATGTTATAAGTTTAACGTAGATATGAAAATCACACCTGGCTTAAGTTATCAGTCTGGTTTGTATTCGCTTAGGGTAGATTACATTATAGTACAAGATTTATAAACCGATAACTGCTAACTCATTGAGAAACCCAATTTCATATATCATCTGTCTTTTATGTTTGACTCTTTGTAGTCAAATACAAAATGTATATGGACAGAATGCAGGTATTAGAATGGGGTTTGTTAATAATGATTCGGAGATAAAACAAATTGATATTGCGGTGAATGTGTTACGTCTTGTCAATGCCAGTAAAGAAAACAAGAAAGTGCGTTTATTGGTTAATCCTCCTGCTGGTTGGCAGTTGGTAGGTAATGTAAAAGATGAAATTGTTTTAGCTGCTAACGATTCTGTTTTTGTGCCCGTTCGATTAAAGCCTAATGGAGCGCTTCAGGGCAATATGACGTATGTGACCAATGCCTATGTGTCGTACAATAATTTCACGGTGGCCAATGCGGTTTGGAATATAAGTACTGAGCAACAGTCGAATTGGAGCGCATCTATCTCATCCAATAAAGTTTATTTTATAGATGATGCTGATTCATCATCCATCTCATTACACATTCAAAACAATGGAAATTCACCCGAAGAACTGGTGGTACTTACGAATACGGAGCAGGGTATCTATTTGATGAATGCTAAAAAAGAACGCGTTCGTGTGTTAAGTCAAACCATACGATTGAAGCAAAATGCAGATACGGTTTTGGTTTTCCCCATTGAGCGAGATACTGATAAACCCTTGCCATACGAGGCGCAAGCTGATGAGTTGAAATACAGAATGCGAGTGAAGGTCATCAATCAAAATCCCAATGTAGCCGCGAAGGGCGCTTGGAGTGGGAGTGCTGATTTTGTGAAACTGCCACATTCCCGAAAATTAGAAGAGTCTATTCTTCCATCTTTTCCACTAACCGTGCAGTGGAATAGTTACAATATACTAAGCGAAAGTACTTATGGTTCTTTGGGTTTGTATGGAAATAAAACCTTATCCAATAATCGTGCATTGACGTATTATTACCAGTCTAGTTTTGTGAATAATCAAATAAATTGGAGCTCGTTGGCAGGTGATTATCTCTATGTGGGCTAT
>QKIO01000110.1 GCA_003251015.1 Bacteroidales bacterium | reverse complement strand
CCTGTGGTGGAGGATGTGAAACACGTAAATGCGAACTACCATATTAGTGTGTGCGCCTACGTTTTAAACACCTCTTTCAAAGAAAAAATTAGAGAACAAGTGGGGGCTCGTATGAATGTTTTGTACGGTCAAGCATTGACTAATGAATAGTTTGTGTGAATATCATTATAACAATATCTTACTAAACACTTGCTTTTTTGCTGTTTAGTTAAAGTCAGTTGGTGGCAAGGCTAAAAAATGCACCTTCATAGTGTTACCCAAACTTTTAAACTAAATGTGATGATTATGAAGATATAAATGAAGGTTTGGTAAAAAAGATAAAAATATTGAGATTCGTTGTGATAAAACTATTTGTGGTATGCGAGCGTTTTCACCCGCAGAAATATTGGTGATTACTTGACACATTTGAATCCCGCAATTCCTTTCTAAATTACATACCATACGTTAGCTATAAAAAAAACTCTGAAGAATAAGATACTATGGGATTTAGTAAAGATATAAAAGAAAGAGCATTTGTAGCTTCTGCAAGAAGGTGTTGCGTGTGCAAGGAGTTTAAAGGTAGGAATATTGAAATACACCATATTATTCAGGCAAGCGAAGGTGGTGAAGACTCGTTTGAAAACGGGATTCCTTTGTGCTTTGATTGCCATGCCAATGCAGGACATTATAATTCCAAACATCCCCGTGGTTCCAAATTTTCTTCTGAGGAATTAAGAAAGCATAGAGACAATTGGTATAAACAAGTTGCAGAAGGTAAATTCAACGTTAATGAGGTGGAAATATCTCAACAATTCTTCATCACTAGTTCGTTTGATATAGTTTCGGAAATAACAAAAGGTGAATTCAATAATTTCCCAATCAATGAAGTAAAATTATTTCAGAATGAATTATATGAATACTTGAAAGAGATTGATGTATTCACCGATAGAGAAAGCGACTTCTACAATCATTACAAATCCAAAGATGAATTTATTGAAAGATTTCCCGATGCGAAATTCCACACAGATAAGTATGGTTCAACTTATTGGACAAGGATACCTACTGAAGAAGAATTAAAGGAGAAATTTTACGATACTGAATATATTGCAAATTATATGATTCGAAATGATGCCCGACCTTCATCTTACGCAGAAACTAGTTTTACTGAAATAGGATGTGCTGACGGTAATTATGAGCGAATTGAAATGAGTGAAGCAAAAGTTGTATTTCTATCAATATTGAATTCTTCAGAAAAAACTTTAACGCTAAAAAGCATTGTTCAAAACTGTATTGAAGATGGTGGTTTTATACCTTTAGAGGATTCAATTAAAGGAGGCACAAAAGAGATTGTAAATGACTTACTACTAGAAAGTGGTAAATGTTTGTTAATTCCGTATTGCATCCTATTGTCAAATATGAATAATGATTATGACCCTAAGAAATGTCTCACATATAATCACCTTGACAATGGGCAAGGGCAAGATGTTAGACCAGTTAGTTTATTGGACAATAACATAACAATTGGTGTTAGAAACTTCATTATGAATATTGAACTTGAGATTGATGGTTGCACCACTGATTACCCTGTTAAAGAGTTAAGTCCAAACAATCTTCTACTCATATCAAGATTTTGGGAGTGCGGTTGCTGTCCTCATTTGTTTGGTTTGAAAAGCGAATCTTCTAAATGGGAATATATTACTGAGGTCTTTAATAATAATCCAGATACTATTCAAGAGTTTACATTTACGCCTCAGCAGTATGGCTTTGAGAAACTAAAAATTGTAGAACTTGAAAATGAGATAACAGAATTAGATTACATTAAAGTTGACAACACTAATTTGGTCGAATTTTTAACTTTGAAAAAGGGCGATGAATATACTATTGATGTTAATAATGTCAGCAACCTAATAATTAGAGGTAGTTATTCCTTAATTAAAGGAGAGAGCTATGTTAACAACATAAAAATGAAGAAACAGAAAATACTGCACTATATCGCAGATAATTAGAATTACGAAACGCTAACAACATATAAAATAATAGCTTAAATAGCAGTGAATATGATGTTTGTAGACCGCGTTTACTTTCTTGTTAATTGATAGGAGTGAAGCCCTCAATCGGTTACGTATTCTCATGAGAGCTGGCAAGCGTACAACCAAATAACTTAATTAGTTCCTCTTCGAATGGCCGCCAAGGCCATTCGAATATCAGTAAAACTAAAATCCTTACCGAGGTATTCTTTTAGGGTGCTTAGGCTTGTGCTGCTTAGTTGCTGGGCGGCTAGGGTAATTTTTTTATAACGCGACTCGTCAAGTAGTTCAAGCACGTCTAACTCACCTTCCGAAATATAATGTGTCAAGTGGTTTTCGATGGTGCTTGTAACAAAGGCTCGTTGTTTAGCTATTTCTTCTATTGATTTACCTTGTTTAAATAAGTCGAAACTCACTTTTTTGGTGTCTTCTTTTGGTTTTTTCTCTTTTGTGGCTTTCTCTGTTTTTGTGTTTTGATGAGTCAGCACAGCTCGGTCATTAGCCGTCTTGTTTTTTACCAAGTCTTTTTTATCTACTTCCTTATTGTCTAAGGTTGCACTGATAAGTAACTCGGTCTTATGAATTTGGTGCAACTGGCGAAAGAATAAGGCTTCTACTTCTTTCAGTTCGGTAATGTATGCCTTGGTGCCCGCCTTGCTGGCAATGGCTTTCATGTGATCTAATACTTTTTTTGATAACTGTTCAAACAGGGGTTTAAAATATTGATGAGCTAACACCACCCGTTCTTGCACCATGGGTAAATATCCGTTTCCTGCATTATTAATAATGTTAGAGAGCTGGATAGTAAATTTATTTGCCACCTCTTTCAGTGGTAGAAACTGCGTTCTTAGGTCTTCTGCCCATTGTTTATGTTGTTGCTTAACCGATTTTTTCTCGTCTTTATTGTAACTATCAATATGAAAATAGAGACTTGTGGCGATGTTTGAAAAATCAAAACTATTTAAAACGGTTTGTTGAATAAAAATCTGTGATTCGGTTTGAAGTGCTGGAACTAATTCGTTGGTTTTATTATTTAGTTCATAAGCATGGATGGCGCTATCGGTCTGCAATCCATGCGTAGGTAATGGACTGGTAAGTACCAAGCCGTCTAACGAGGTAAGGCGTGAAAGTGCCACATATATCTGCCCTGGCGCAAAGGCCTGTGCCACATCAATAATGGCTTTTTCAAATGTTAACCCCTGACTTTTATGTACCGTAATAGCCCATGCTAGTTTAATGGGGTAATGCGAAAACTGGCCTACTATCTTTTCTTCTATCTCGTTGGTTTCGGCATTGAGTGTGTATTTTTTGTTTTCCCACGTGTAACGCTCCACCACTGTTGGGGGAGTGCCATCGTTAAAACTCACTGTTATCTCGTCGTTAATCAGTTTACTGATAAACCCAATTTTGCCGTTAAAGTACCGCTGCTCACCACTGTAATCGTTTTTCACAAACATCACCTGCGCTCCTTTTTTGAGTTCCAAGGTGGCATCTAGCGGATAGATGTATTCGTTAAAATCGTTTGATATATCGGCCTTATAGAAATGTGATTTTTCGTTGAGTCGATTAAGTGCTTCGCGATTGCGGTCATCGGCCATGCGGTTGTGGGTGGTTAATTGAATGTACCCGTCGGCATCGGTATGGTTAAAGTTGGGTTGATAGTATTTGTTTAATAGCTCTACATCAGCCGGTGTAATTTGGTTGTTACGTAGGTTATTTAATAATGAGATAAAGGTATTATCCGACTGGCGGTAAATCTTGTCGAGCTCAATGTAAATAGGTTTTGTT
Organism: Bacteroidales bacterium; assembly: GCA_003251015.1. Taxonomy (GTDB): domain Bacteria; phylum Bacteroidota; class Bacteroidia; order Bacteroidales; family Marinilabiliaceae; genus SZUA-582. The sequence continues at coordinate 9,404 of QKIO01000110.1, read as the reverse complement.
TGCTGAAGCGCAACGGCATTAAAAAAGTATAGGGATGGATAGTAAGGTGCTAAAAAACTCATCTCGTCATTGCGCACCACGGGGGGTAATTGTAATAAATCGCCAATAAACAATATTTGAACCCCACCAAAAGGGATGTTTCTTTTGCGACGCACAAAACGTAATACCGCATCAATGGCATCTAATAAATCGGCACGTAACATACTCACTTCGTCAATAATCAACAACTCCAACTCCTGCAGCATGGCACGTTTGGTTTTGTTCATGTTAAACGATTTAAACAGCGACTGTGGGGTGTTAAGCTGCACATTGACAGTGCCCGTTATGGCATCGTTGGATGGGAGATAAGCTCCAAAAGGCAGTTGAAATAACGAATGTAAGGTAACACCTCCTGCGTTGATGGCCGCAATGCCCGTAGGTGCTGCCACAATGGTGTTTTTGTAGGTTTGTGAAGTTATTTTACGAAGAAACGTAGTTTTGCCGGTTCCAGCTTTACCAGTTAAAAATACATGACGACCAGTGGAGTTGATAAATTTAGCGGCTAGTACTGCAGGTTCCATACGTTTATTTCTGAATTTATAAAAATGCTAAATTACTGTTTTGTGCTGGTCTATTCAAGTTTAATTTTTTGTTATTGAATTGGAGCATCTTTCATTCCTTTTCTGGCAATAAAAAAGTCCGCAAACTAAAGTTAGTTTGCGGACTAAATTTTAACGAAAGAAGGATTTAGTGTTTCACCAATTTCAGTCGTTCGCCATTGATGGACACAATATAAGTGCCATTAGATAAACTACTAATATCTATATAATCTTTGGTACTAACTTGTTTACTAAGCACTCGTTGTCCCGCAAGGTTATACATGTTAAGCTGAACAGCGCCATCATTACCTTCGATATAAAACCCTGAACTAGTTGGGTTGGGATAAAGGGTGTAAGATGAGGTCTCAGCTGTAGCTTCTAAACCTGTAGGTGTGGAAGTTGTAAAAAACACTTCGTTACCATACACAATGCCGGAGTTGCTGATGGCGTATGCACGTACATAGTATTTGGTACTAACCGATAGATTACTAATATCAGAAGTAAATGTTCCGGTATTGGAGCTTGCTCCTTTGGTGCTTTTGTTGTCACTGGTGGTTGGTGTTCCACTTGTGTTCCAACAAAAACCATGATCCGTAGGATTTGGTACACCTAAGGTAACGATGGTACCGTGTAAGGTTGCGCTATTGCTCGAAACAGCAGTTACACTTTGGGTACTTACGGTTGGCGCTTCCATTCCCTCTCCCTTAATGCTAAAGCTATAAACACTTTCATTGGCATCGCTATTGGCAATGTGTACTGTGGCGGTTCGTATGCCGGTAGCACTAGGGTCGAATTTAATTACAAAGGTAGTATTGGAAGCAGGTAATATGGTGCCAGTACTTGGTTGAGTAGTTACTGTAAAGTCAGAGGCATTGGTACCACTAATACTAATAATGGGTGAGCCAACCAAGTATAAATCACCAGCTCCTATATTTTTGATCGTATAAGTGTTATTGGTTGATGCGCCAACAATCACTAGTGCGCCAAAATCTGTTTTGTTGGTAATACTTGGACTTGTGTCACCATCATTTATCACCACATTGTTTCCTTCCACACTTATTTCAGGCTCGATGAAGGATAAAATTGGTATGCCTGCACTTCCTACTTCAGCAGTCCATGCTGGCACTACTATTGGGGAAACATTTTCAGAAACTGCTGTTGAATAAAAATTACTGCTGGCAATATCCGTATCTATATCAATGTTCCAATAGCGTCCATCTGTTAGGTATTGGTTATTGTAGATGTAGTAATTGGCAGAAGCTTGCTTCCAATACGGCATGTCGTACATAATGCCCTGATAGATATAGGTACCATTTGCTTGAGCTGGAGTTGTAATGCCTGATACAGTCATGTTTTTAGGTGAAATGCCATAACCCTCAATTGCAAAGTTATAATTTGCCTCATCACCATCATCACACCCAATGTTTACAGTGGCAGTTTTGGTGCCTAGGGTTGATGGGTTAAACGTTAGTTCAAAGGTGGTTGAACTTGTTGTTGGTATTGAACCAACAGCAGGCTGTATACTTACCGTAAAATCAGCGGCATCAGCACCAGTAATGGTTACTTTAGGATTACCTGTAAGGTTTAAACTTGTGTTACCTAGGTTTTCAATGGTGAAAATGCGCTTGCGGTCTCCCGATTGAACATTGACCGCACCAAAGTTGGTGTAATCAGCCATGCTAGGTGTTATATCTTCATCCGCAATACTTTTTCCATTTCCTTTTAAGTCCACTTCCGGAAGGGGAGTGCCCAGTGTTATGAAAGGAGATCCTTCAGATAAATGCCCCGCATTGGTGTTTTTTGTCCATCCCGTTAAACTAACGGGTGTTACATTCTCCGATTTGATATAGAACAAAAAGTCATTATCAGTATCTATTAAATTAGCATCAATGTTCCAATATCTATGGGTTTGATCCTTGTTGAATACATAATAATTTTGCGTTTCATGTTTCCAATACTCATAATTGTTAATCACCCCTTGATAGATGTATAATCCATTTGCTACTGCGGGGCTTGTAATACCCGAAACCGTAATGTTACCAGGAAGGATACCAGAACCATGGATAGAAAAAGTATAACTCATTTCATCGGCATCGTTATTGGTGATGGTCACCATGGCGGTTCTATCACCAGAGGCCGAAGGATTAAAAGTTACGACAAAAGAAGTGTTAGCAGCACTGGCTACCGAGCTGGATGGTGCTGTAGTGATAGTGAAATCGCTGGCATTGGTGCCACTTATGGACGCATTACTAATTGTTAATGCCGCACTTCCCAAATTATGAATGGTAAAAGTACGGGTAGCAGTACCTGCGTTTACATTTACCGAACCAAATTTTGTATGATCGGTAAAGTCAGGTGTTATGTCTTCTTTTGCTATTTCTAGTGCGTTGCCTCTTATTTCTATTTCGGGCGCTAATGGAGCGCCGGCTTCAACAATAACAGGTGTACCTGCACCGCCATTGAACGAGCCCCACGATGTAATACCTGCTGGTGAAGACAAGGTAGATGGGTTTGATGAATAGAAGAAAGCATCATCCATGTCGTTGGTGTTGTCATCTATATTCCAATACCGCTCACTATTGTAATCGTCGTTGTAGATGAAGTAGGTGTTAGCGCCATTTACTAATTTCCAAGATTTATAGGTAAATAAATCGGCTTGTTGAACGTAGGTGCCATTGGCCGTAGATGGGTTGGTGATACCTGTAACAATGAGGTCGGCGGATAACGCAACATTTGAAAAGGCTAACCCTAAAAGTAAGATGCTTAAGTAACGGCCTAATTTAGATTTTATTTTTATCGTGTTTTTCATTTTAGGGTGGTTTTAGTTACGAGAAGGAAATATGCCATAGACACAAATAATGTAATTCATGCCCAATACAGGCTGTACAATACTCACGGGTTGACTAGCACCTGCGTTGCTAACGGTGATACTTCCCGACACATTGTTTTCGGTCTCTCCTGTTTTAAGAGGGATGTCGGGAGTCGTACTATTATAGAGTAACGATCCTCCTGAACGTCCAGTACCTGTAGCGGCCAATGTGGTGGCCCCACCTTGACCGGGGACGGATGAAGTACCAATGGCAGAACTTGCTTTAATAGTTGCAGTGCCATTTGATAAAATGGCAGAATGGGTATGGGTAGGAAGTTGCGTGTTGTTTAGTACTATTTGTTCGGAACCTGCTTTTTCACCTAATCTGTAGGTTGATAAGCCTGGGCCTGTGCCAGGATGCACCGCTATTCTACTGCGTAAGTCGGGTAAGGCAAAGGTAGTACGTCCATCACCACCATACGTGGTGCCTAGAATTGAAAATAGAGCGGTGTTATTAGCTATTGGTAATAGAGATCCATCGCAAAACGCCCAGTCTCGTGGTGCAAAATTTCCAGCAAACATGCGTATTTCGCCAATGTAGCCTTCTTGGGCTTTTACTTGGTTTATACTGCCTGTAAGAAGTGTCAATATTAAGGTGATATAACTTAATCTTTTATAAAGTATATTTTTTTTCATGATTATGTGTATTAAATATTTTTATGGTGTTAGTTGCGTGATGGAAAAATACCTTGTAGGCAGATGATGTAATTGATACCTAATACCGGTTGAACAATACTTACTGGTAAACTTTGTCCAGTGGGGCTTAGCGTTACCGTACCTGTTACGTTGGTTTGGGTGTCCCCAGTTTTTAGTGTAATGTCTGGGGTTGAAGAGTTGTAAATGGCAGATCCTCCAGTGCGTCCAGTGCCAGTTGCTGCAATGGTGGAAGCGCCTCCTTGTCCTGGTATGGACGATGTGCCAACTGTAGAACTGGCTTTTATGGTTGCAGTGCCATTGCTAAGGGTTGCAGCGTGTGTATGCACAGGCATTTGTGCCGTTGAAAGAGTGACGTTTTCATTACCTGCTTTTTCCCCCAATACGTAAGAGCGTAATCCAGGTCCTTGTCCTTGATGAACAGGAGCTCTGCCACGTAAGTCTGGTAGTGCAAAAGTGGTGATGCCATTGCCGCCATAAGTTGTGCCAATTAAAGCAAACAAAGCTTGATTCGAATTAATAGCCATCAACTGACCTTCACAAAACGCCCAACCGCGTGGCGCAAAATTTCCAGCAAACATGCGTATTTCTGCTATAAAAGGGTCTTGTGCTTGAACCTTAACAGAGCTTAGAGCTATCAAAGCAATGAGCAACAGTTTGCTTAGACTCGTTGAATGTTGATTTTTTTTCATTTTTAAAGATCTAAGTTTTTTAATGTACATAGGTAACCTCAATTTTCTTTTATTGTTCATTATAAAGCATTAAAAAAGAGTCGCTCACTTTTTTAAGAATGGCGACTCTTTATGAAGGCTTTGTTTTATTGTTTTATCAGTTTTTGTACCTCATTGCCAACTTTTACAATATAAGTGCCATTAGATAAACTACTAATGTCGATATACGTTTTTCCTTGTATTGGTTGAAGGATTAAACGAGTTCCTGAAATATTTAAAATACTAACTTGAGTTTCTGTTTCACCTGCATTAATATAAAACCCTTCTTTGGCTGGGTTTGGATACAATGAAATTGAATTGAAAGGTGTTACTAGTTCTTGTTTTGTCGCAATAGTTACAACTATATCAGCTTGATAAGCCAATGAGTTAGCCGTGCCAGGCGAAGCCAAGGTAAGGGTGGCGTTGTTACCCGCTGCATCTTTAATGGTACCGCCATTAAGCGCCAGCGCTGTTGTGCTGATATAATCTAAATCACTGCTTACATCACCCGACTGCACGGTGTAGCTAAAGGTAAGCGAAGTGGTGCCCGAACCACTCGCGTAGTTTACCACACGGTCCACGGCTCCTGTCTCTAAGGTTAGTTGTGGGGTGCCAGTAACCGTTACGGCTTCGGAGAAATTTACTTGTATAGCTATCACATCACCCACTTTGTAAGTGCCGTTGGCTGTGGAGCTACTTACGCTGGTAGCAGTTGGAACAATACCATCAACCACAAGTGCTTTGGCGTTGGCCAATGAGTTAGCCGCGCCAGGCGAAGCTAAGGTAAGGGTGGCGTTGTTACCTGCTGCATCTTTAATGGTACCGCTATTAAGGGCCAGCGCTGTCGTGCTGATATAATCTAAATCACTGCTTACATCACCCGCCTGCACGGTATAGCTAAAGGTAAGCGAAGTGGTGCCCGAACCACTCGCGTAGTTTGCCACACGGTCCACAGCGCCTGTCTCTAACGTTAGTTGTGGGGTGCCGGTAACCGTTACAGCTTCGGAAAAATTTACTTGTATAGCTATAACATCACCCACTTTGTAAGTGCCGTTGGCTGTGGAGGATGTAACATTAAACACTGTTGGAACAATACCATCAACTACAAGCGCTTTGGCGTTGGCCAATGAGTTAGCCGCGCCAGGCGAAGCTAAGGTAAGGGTGGCGTTGTTACCCGCTGCATCTTTAATGGTACCGCTATTAAGCGCCAGCGCTGTCGTGCTGATATAATCTAAATCACTGCTTACATCACCCGCCTGCACGGTATAGCTAAAGGTAAGCGAAGTGGTGCCCGAACCACTTGCGTAGTTTACCACACGATCCATGGCTCCTGTCTCTAAGGTTAGTTGTGGGGTGCCAGTAACCGTTACAGCTTCGGAGAAATTTACTTGTATAGCTATCACATCACCCACTTTGTAAGTGCCGTTGGCTGTGGAGCTACTTACGCTGGTAGCAGTTGGAACAATACCATCAACTACAAGCGCTTTGGCGTTGGCCAATGAGTTAGCCGCGCCAGGCGAAGCTAAGGTAAGGGTGGCGTTGTTACCTGCCCCATTTTTAATGGTACCGCTATTAAGCGCCAGCGCTGTCGTGCTGATATAATCTAAATCACTGCTTACATCACCCGACTGCACGGTGTAGCTAAAGGTAAGTGAAGTGGTGCCCGAACCACTCGCGTAGTTTACCACCCGGTCCATGGCGCCTGTCTCTAAGGTTAGTTGTGGGGTGCCGGTAACCGTTACGGCTTCGGAGAAATTTACTTGTATAGCTATAACATCACCCACTTTGTAAGTGCCGTTGGCTGTGGAGCTACTTACGCTGGTAATGGTAGGAGCTGGAGCGGGTACAGTAAAGGTAAAATCATCAATCTTTACATAATCAATGGTTCCGTTGGTTTCAAAGGATAGCTCATCAATTAGTAGGGAGCTGTTGGTGGGCGTAAAATTAATTTCGAAATATTCATCCGGAGAGTCACTAATGATATTATAGCTATGTGTTTGAGTAAAAAGCACCACGTTGTTTAATTTTCCTTTTATAATAACGTCGCCGGTGGGTGCGCCAGCCCACTTGTTGGGATTGATGTATATTTTATTGGCATAAAAGGTGCTATTGGTGCATTTAAAGGATCCTGCTGTGGGCTGACTATTTTGCCAAGCGTAGAAGTTGTGTGCCAGATACGAACCTCCAAACAGTGGGTTTGCATCAGTAACAAAGTTCTCGATCTCAAAACCACCGGTTACGGTAAATGTAGCACCATTCTCCGTAAAGGAATGTTGTGATTCGCCTTCAAAGCTTTCTCTGTTTTGTGCACTGATGGCCATTAGTGGCAGTGCTAAAAGGGCTGTTAGCAAGCACTTTTTTAGAATCGTAATGTGTTTTTTCATTTCATTTTTTTTTAGTTATCAAATGATTATCTATTAATACCCTATGGACGTGGAGGGTAATACCCTTCTGTAGCAATGATGAATCTTACCACCAGAGCGGGCTGCATAATGGGTACCCCTGCGTTTTGGCCTGTATTACCAATGGTTACCGTGGGAGCGGGCGCCGCGTCTCCGGTATTAAGTGTGATGTCGGGTGTAACATTGTTGTACAATACTGTGCCTCCCGTTCTTCCAGAGCCAGTAGAGGCTAAGGTGGTAGCGCCACCCTGACCAGCAACAGAAGATGTACCCACAGAAGAGCTAGCTTTAATCGAAGTGTTTGTGCTATTTACCGTTGCGGTGTGGTTATGTGCTGGTAATTGATTGGTGTTTAGCACTGTTTGTTCGGTGCCAAGCGCCTGTCCCATTGGGCGGTATGTAAGTCCATTACCCGTTCCGGTATGTATGGGAGCACGGCCACGCAAATCGGGTAAGGCAAATGTTGTAACACCATTGCCACCGTAAGTGGTGCTCAAGAGCGAGTAAAGAGCCTGATATTGCGCAATGGGTAAGACCTGTCCATCGCACGATAACCACCCCTGTGGAGTGTATAAACCGGCAAACATTCGTATCTCGCCCAACATGGCATCTTGTGCCTTAAGGCTTGTTAGCGGTAGAGAAATCATAAGGCTTAAGAATGTGAGCTTAAGCCATTGCTTGAGTAATTTTTTTTTCATTAGGTTTAAATTTAAACATGGTTTAATAATAATTTTTAGTCAACGTAAACAAGTTACCTTTTATTTAGTTCAGATCATACCCTCAATGAAATGTTGTTTGTTTATCGTTACATTATTTAGTCTTCATTTATTAATAACATAACCTCCTTAAAATCGACTTTCGATCTCAAGGAGGTTTCTCTTATTTGGGATTTTACTTCATAACAACGACTGTTTTTTTTGTTTTACTGTGGCGTTAATGTGTGTTTACCTCTGGTTGTTTATCACTTAGCGCAGCCTCCTTTTTAGTGTTTCGCCCCTGACGTAGTGCCAGTGTTTGATTGTAACTTTCGATGCGTAGGTTGAGGTCGTTCACAAATCCAGCAAAGGCCGCATCGCCATTTATTTCAATATGGGCACTGATGCGTTTTACAATGGCGCGGTAGGCCTTGTCGGTTTCGATACGGCAATTTTTTATTTGTAGTTGTGGTTTTAGTGCATTTTCGTCGTAGCGCGAAGTCTTGAGGCTCTCGAATGCGTTGTTTTGTTTTTTCAACTCCTGAACCCACGCCGTCAAACCAATTTTAGCCACTTCGGTGGAGTAAGAACCTTCGAATTCGGATAATAATTTGATGATGGCAGCGGTCTCTTGGTCGTACGGTTTAACGCTCAAATTGCCATACAAATCTAGCAAGTCGTTTAATCGGATGGCTGCGTTACTCACCTCAGGGTCGAAGTGTTTAAGAGCTGATTTAACGGTGCCTGCCAAACCACTAAAGGTCTTGTCGCGCAGTAGGTCGGTTTCGTAAAGCTCGTCGGTAATTACGCTGCCTCTAATGATGTTTAAAGTGGTAAATTCGTCTTGAAGGGCTGTTAAAAAAGCAGGGTGCAATTTGTCTATGCCCAAGTTTCTCACTTTGTAACGTTGAATGATGTAGTCAACATCAAGATAAAATTTGTAGTGTTCTTCGTTGCGAAGGTCTTTAAAGTTTAACGATTTAATTTTCATACGCCATGTTGTTTTGGGATTAATACTTGTTTTTATTTGAATTAACAGAGCCGCAAAAGCGGTTTTTTTATTTAGCTTATGTTTTAAGAGCTCTCAAAATCGTCCGCAACGGCGGAAAAGCTGCCAAACATCTATTTGAACAGTTCCGAAGCTCGGGAAAACGTGCCGAAGCATTTTTTTAGCTTTCCGAAGTTGCGGAAAGCTTGCCAAGGTTTCTCGGCAGACTTTCCGCAAGCAGGGACGGTCATTTTTTTGTTTTGGCTCATTTTCCCTTGTCAAGGGACGCTTTTTAGTTTTGTTTTGAGTGCTTGAGGTGATGCCTATTTTTACTCCCTAAATCTGCATATCCTTCCGCTTCTTGGTCGTACCAATTCTTAATTTGCTCAAATGAGAAATCATCACCGTATAATTTCTCTCCTGCTAAATATTCATTCATGTGGTAAATGGCTTAATAATTAGAACGGTCTTAATTTATGGCACCACCTATTCAATAAAAATAGGGGTG
>QKIO01000343.1 GCA_003251015.1 Bacteroidales bacterium | reverse complement strand
GGTGGACTTCCTGTGCCATTGGATAAAAAAGAAGTGCCTAAAATTACCTTTGCTCACTTATTAAATGCAGCGGTAAATCCATCTGATGAAATGAATCTTTTACCTTTTACCTCAAAAATGGAGGAAAAGGCCAAAGTGATGGTGTCTTTATTGCTTCGTCCAGTTGTTTGTCCAGAAGTGAAGGGTGTTATTACCGAAAAAAGCATGGAATTGCGCTATTTCGCACCAGGTAGTTTGGTGAGTAACCTTGATTTCGTAGAATCTATCTTTGGTAATGCTGGTGACCACAACTTAGCAATTAACGATGCAGCCTTAGATGTAGAGCATTGGACTGGTCATACAGGTTGTGTGATTTTAGCGCCTCAATTAACTCAATTACGTAAAAAAGACGTGGGGCTTCCTAGCTTTAATGATGCTACTGATCGCCAAAAGGCCGAAGGTATGTGTTGGAAAGATGAAAGTGAGTTATATAATGATGGAGGTGCATTTAAATTAACCTGTAGAGATGACCGCGGTGTGGTTATTACTCTTATCGCCGATAATTATTATGGGTATTCAAAAAAAGAGGTAAAGACCCAAATAAGTTACTCTGCTAACTTATTAGGTTTAGTTGAAGAAGAGCATGCCGGTGGCGCTATTGCTTATCCTCGTGGTATTATGAGCGAGAATGTTTTTGGTAAAGTACTATCTGAAAAAATGGGCAATGCCTTTACTTTTGAAGATGTGAAAAAACTTCTTAAAGAGCGTATTACCGTTATGCCAGAGGGGTATGCTGTTGATAATAAATACAATAACATAATTTACATTCACGAATTTGCTGATATTGACATATCTAACAATTCGGTTAGCTGGTCAAAGGATGGAAAAGTACATTCCTTAAAGTTATCTCCAGATAAGCATTATGTGCATCCTTCTGGAAATAAATTTCAGTTGGTAAAGCATCCAGCTCAGCCACTATGGCGTATCATCAACACAGCGCCAGAGGGAATGTTCTGTCATAAGCCTTGTACCGTTTCAGGTGGAGGTAAGTCAGAGATTTCTAAGTCGATGCAGAACGCCATTAAATATGGTACGTTCAACATTATAAACCTTGAGGAAGATTTCAAAAAGGCGGATGCAATAATCAATTATGATTATTCTACACGCTGGGCGAATGCTATAGATGGGTCTGAAGATTCTCGTCCATTTTTAAGTCCACAGAGAACCTTAGGCTCTGCCGTTAAATTACTTACTCCTTCTGATCAGTATAATGAAGAGTACAATGAGATGTTGAACAATATTCCGGACCATATTCGGTCGTTGGTGTTATTTGTGAAACGTCTTTACCGTAACGATCGTGAAGCAGGGAACTGGAAAGAGTATATGACTGTTGAAATTATCAATGGACGTAAAGGAACCACCCTATTATATAAACATAACAAGGTAATTGCTAGTTACGTACGTATTGGTTTTGATGAAAATGGACATTGGTTGCTACATAAATTACGTTCTGACTTTGTTCCAAGTGTTAAAATACAAATGGAAGATGACATTAGCGCATCTATTACCCTGCCAGCTAGTAGTTTAAGTAACTTAAACAAACAATTCCCTAATAAGAGTCTAAAAATCGTTCATAACTGTGAAGCCTACCTATTTCAGCGCCCTGACGAAGCGGTCATTAGAGGATATGACACTGAAGCGGAGTTGGATATTGTAAGTGATAATACCTTCCTTACTAACTATGAGCCATTGAGCAAAGAGGATGCCATCAGCTTAATTGAAGATGCCATGAGTTTTGATCAATACACTCAGCCTGTTAAAGATTTCCTAAAAACAGTTAGTGAGAGTGATGATGAGTCATTTTTCTGTGTGCCTTCACATACTCGTATTGTAGATGGCACTCCAACCAAGAATCCTCGTTACTTGCAACGTAACATCTTTAAAGAAGAGACTTTTGATAGTTACTTAGCTGAAGTGGGTATTCGTTTGCACCGTAAAATTCAACCAGGTGATGCTGTTTATTATCCCGTGACGGCTGTGTTACCAGGTAGAAGAAATAATCCAGTAGATAAGAAAGCTGGAATTCGCCCCTTAAGTGTTTATAACCCTATTCATTATCAGGAGTTGCCTGAATTGTTTATGGACTTTATTTGCAGCTTAACAGGTAAGTCGCCTTCTACCACAGGTGCTGGTTCTGAAGGTGCCTTAACTAAAGGTCCATTTAATATGTTGACGCCAACATCTGATTTGAATAATGCATTGTTGTCATATATTCTAACCGAATATCAAGGTTTCAGCTCTGCAGCAGGTTATGTAGGTAAGAATCGTTTCGATCATGATATTAGTATTTTGATTCCCGAAATATGGGCACGTTTAGTTCCTGAGGATCGTGATCCAAAACTTTTGATAGCTAATAAATCGTTGGAGAAATTAGAGGATTTTGATTATAACGGCCAAAAAGTGTTGGCAAGTCGTTTGGGATATCGTATCACCAAGAACTTTGCGTTCCGTTGTATGAACCGTTTGTTTGATGAGCCGCTGGCTGTTTTTAACGAGGCTATGTTAAAACCAGAACTTCAAAGTATGGAAGATTATGTGGATGGTATTAACAATATTGTAGAAGCTCAACAGAAAGTAGCTTTAGCTTATTTTGAAGATGGCAGCATTGATGCAGCTATTCCTCCATTAAAAATCTTACTTCATATTATGGCTTACGGCCAATACGAGGGTAAAGAAATTAGTGATGCTAGTTTGCGTAAGTACTTCGAACGTGATTATGTCGTTAATAGCGATTGGTATAAAGCGCGTTTGTTAGAGAAGCAATCTAAAGATTTAGCGTTCTATCAAAGTCAAGTAACTTACCTTAAAAAGTTCATGAGCAATAAAGATAATGCACAGTTATCGGTTGAAATGGATATTAAGGGTCGCTTAAGTAAAGCACAAAGTCTACTAGAGAATGTTAGCACTAAGAAGTATATGGACGATTTAGTAGGTACCATCGGTGCCGATTTAATCTATAAGAAGTAATTTCTTTTAAATATAAAAGCCGGAGTTTGACTCCGGCTTTTTTTATGTGTGTTGCACCCCATTTATTGGCCTTCATTTTTTTATTTTGTTTTGAAGAATCAAGTGTGCTTATACAGTTAGTTGTAGTCAGGTATTGGTTTGGTTTTAGAATACTTTTTTTTGTTAAAAAGTGTGTTATTTCAGAATTAATTTAAATACTCAAATAAGTGTCATTATTCCATGGGTTTATACATTTAGGCATTATTATTTTTTTATTTTTGCAGCGTTCTCATACAAAATGAAACTTTAAAACATCATAGAAATGCGTTATAATACCGTATCGGCTGAAGAGGCAGTAAAAGCAATTAAATCAGGAGACAGAGTTCACTTGAGTAGTGTGGCAGTAACACCACATAAACTTATTAAGGCAATGGTTGAACGTGGCCGTAATAAAGAATTTTACGACGTTAAAGTTCAACATATCCATATTGAGAATAAGGTTGATTTTGCAGACGCTGAGTTTGAAGGCATCTTTGTTTCTGAACAATTTTTTGTTGGTGG
>QKIO01000329.1 GCA_003251015.1 Bacteroidales bacterium | reverse complement strand
AGGCACTTGAGTGGTCAGAAGGCCTACGCCACCCCTTATACAAGCTCGGGATGCCAATACCGCAGCGCCTATCTTGCCCTTACTTCCTGCAAATAACAAGGCATGACCAAACGTGCCTTTGTGGGCGAAACGAGTTCTGTTTTTTAGAAGTGGGGCTATTGTATTTTGATGAAGGTAGTGGTCGTTGGTTTCTGTATTTTGGATGCCTTGAGGATGCAGACCTATGTCCAGAATATAACAGTGACCTAGGTAGGGTTCGTTCTCGGGGTATAAAAAACTCAGCTTGGGAAACTGAAACGTAACGGTTTGACTTGCTTTTAAGATGGCTTCAGGTGGGTTGATATTAACTCCTTCGGTGGATAGGCCAGAGGGCACATCAATGGCCACCACCAGTTTATTGAGGGCGTTGATGTGTGTGATGATATCTAAATATAATCCTTCCGTAGGTCTGTTTAAGCCACTGCCTAATAATCCATCAATAATAACATCATTTACCTTGAGGTCTTCTGTTTTTGATAAGTCATCTATCAACACACAACTTTTGGGAAATAGCAAGAGGAGATGGTCGAGGTTTTTCTGCGTGTCAACAGAAAGCTCGCCTGAGTCATTAACGAGCCAGGTGCTAACAATTCTGTTTTGCTGCAAAAGAAGTCGTGCAACGGCTAGGGCATCACCGCCATTATGACCTTTACCCGCTATAATATGCACGGTTTGATGAGGGTATAACTGGCAAAATTGGTGTGTAAAAGCCTTTGCAGCTCGCTCCATCAAATCAATAGAGGTTATGGGGGTGTGTTTAATGGTATAAAGGTCTAGTTCTTTTATTTGGGGGGCTGTAAATAGTTTCATGGCAGAGCGGTTGGTGTGTTTAAGTCTTGCGTTTGCTTGCTTCTTTTAGCTACATTTGTGAGCATTGATACCTGTGTGAAATAGAATCGTATAAAATTATGGAATTAGAAATGGTTTTAAAACTCTTATTAGCTATTACAGGTTTTTTGTCTGTGATAATCAAAATCAAAGATTCAACTTCTCAGACGATTCGGAAACGTAGGTTAAAAGCAGACCTAGAGTTTTATGAAATGCTAAATTCAAGTGGTATTGATTCTGATGATAAAGATAGAGTGACTTTACGATTGAAAGCGATTGTTTGTGAATATATTAGCATTGAAGAGGCTACTGTTAAATGGTTTGATATATTTTATGCGTTACTTCTATTTATAGGGTTTGGTTGGTGGACAATTTATATCTATGAAATTAACAGTGAATTTAGTCCATATGCAATTTTAACAGGACTTATATCTCTTACTGGATTATCGTTATTGATTGATACTAACAGGATGAAAAAGAAGGGTGAAAAAGTTATCTTTAAAATTGCAATTCTTGATGAATTTAAATATGCAATTATTATTATTCTCCTAGCAATACTTATTGGATTCATCGTATACACAAAACAGGATGGCTATTCGCACTGGTATATTGTAGTTGGCGTATTAATGCCTATTGGATTAAAATTACTAGCCGATAGTATTAAATTTAGATGACGAATAACAAGACGTTGGATTCAAAATGAAAAATATAGATTCAACAATCAATAACTTACAAATACACGTAAATTATGAGCTTTAAGATATTGACTTCTGAATTATTGTTAGATTTTACAATGCGTGTGAGTGAATCACCATTGGAAACCTTAAACAGTATCCCAAAGTTGGAATTGCCAGTCGACTATTTTCAATTTTACAAATCGGTATCCTCTGTTTATTCGTCCAAAATAGAAGGTGAAGATATTGACTTCGATAGTTACTTTAAGCATCGATTTATGAACGTGCAATTTAATGCAGATTACACGAAGAAAGCCGATGATTTATATTCTGCCTATGATTTTATTGACTCCAATGGACTGACTCTAGAGAATGTTAAAAAGGCCCATTCCATCTTAAGTTCAAATCTTTTACCAAGCGTACATCAAGGTAATATTAGGACAAACCCAATGTTTGTGATCAATAGTAACGACCAAATTGAATATGTTGCTGCAAGTCCTAGTAGTGTGTCGTCAGAATTAGAAAAATTATTTGATGATATTGAGATACTCCAGAATAAAGAACTTAATTCATTTGAAGTATTTTATTACGCCTCACTAATTCATTTAGTGTTTGTGAAAATACATCCTTTTCAAGATGGTAATGGAAGGACGGCTCGTTTAATTGAGAAATGGTTTTTGTTAGAATGCCTTGGTGAGCAAGCAAATGCCATTCAACTAGAAAAAAATTATTATCAAAATTTAGAAATGTATTATAACAACATCAAAAAATTGGGCTTGGAGTATGAAGAATTAGATTACAAAAGAAGTTTAGAGTTTCTGTTAATGACTGTTAGTTCAATTAAGGTAGCTAAAATGTGAAACGCTAAATTAGCAATTGCATCTGATGTAGTACTATAGAGCTGCTAATACTCTACTTCTAGACCTAGTGATAAATCCATTTGTATTAAATAACCATTTTCTGTGTATTAGATTATGAAAAGTAATGACACCTCCTTTTTTGGTCATCCCCTAGGATTATCAACTTTGTTTGCCACCGAGATGTGGGAACGTTTTAGTTATTATGGCATGCGCTCTTTGCTGGTGCTCTTTTTAACGGCTCAGTGGGCTACGGGTGGTTTTGGGTTCGATAGAGAACATGCCTTTACCATTTATGGTATTTTCACGGGTTTGGTTTATGTTACGCCTATGTTGGGAGGTATTTTGGCCGATCGCTTCCTGGGGCAACGCAAAACCATTTACATAGGCGGTATAGCCATGGCTATTGGTCAGTTTATATTGGCGGCTAGTGCTGTTAATGCTGGCGATTTGGTGAATCGTGAGTTCTGGTTTTATGTAGGTTTGGGAGTGCTTATTTTGGGTAATGGATTTTTTAAACCCAATATATCCACCATGGTAGGTTCGTTGTATGCCAATAACGACCCACGCAAGGATGGCGGCTTTACCATCTTTTACATGGGGATTAATTTGGGTGCGTTTATATCTCCGTTTGTGGCGGGTTATTTGGGCGAAAAGGTGAGCTGGGAATATGGTTATTTGGCCTCGGGCATTGGTATGTTGGTGGGTGTGACTTGGTTTTTGTTGAGAGCCGAAAAAACCATCCATAAAATAGGCTTACCTCCAAGTGGTGACGACTTACGTACTCGACTGAATAAGTTCGATTGGATGGGCATATTTGCTTTCGTGCTGGTCATTGTTGCCGGAGTGGTGGGCTTTATACGTGGCTGGTCGGTGCTTTCGGAAGGTGCACAAGATCTAATACCAAAATTGGTTGGTTTGCTAGGAGGGGCTTACCTTGTTTATGCCATCGTCAAAGACACCAAAGGGAGGGAGCAATGGAGTCGAGTGGCCGTAATTATGATATTGGCGTTTTTTAATATTTTCTTTTGGATAGGCTTTGAGCAGGCCGGTACCACTTTCAATCTTTTTGCAGCAGATAATACCAACCGCATGATAGGACGATTTGAGGTGCCTGCATCTTGGTTTCAAGCCATCAATGCCATTTTTATTGTGGTTTTAGCTCCTGTGTTCTCTTATTTATGGACTCGCTTAGATGCCTATAAGTTAAATCCTAAAACACCGTATAAGTTTGGGTGGGGGATGTTGCTTTTGGCTGTTGGTGCGGTAGTGATGGGTGTTGCTAATGATTTATCCATAGGTAACGGTGCTATTGTATTGATATCACCCTTATGGCTTACATCGGTTTATCTTATTTTCACTTTTGGTGAGTTGTGCATCTCCCCAATAGGTTTATCGATGATTACAAAATTGGCTCCGCCTAAGTTAATTTCCACCCTCATGGGTGTATGGATGTTTTCGTTTGCTGCGGGTAACTTTGGTGCATCACAGATGGAAAAAGTGGCTAAGTCTCTGGAGCTATCTTTAGGACAGCCAGTGCCTGTGTTTTGGTTTTTGGCAGTTATAACTGGTGTGGCCTCACTCATTTTGTTTGCCCTGTCGCCATGGTTAAGTAAGATGATGAAAGGCATTAATTAATATCTATGTATTTGTTCGTGGTAAAAACCCATGGCAGCCTAAAATTCCGAATTCTAAGCAGAAATGAATATATGGCTAGCCAAAAATGGCTAGCCAAAATTCTGAATTCTAACTCCAAATCACTTTTTTGAGAACTACTTTTCATAAAAAAAGCCTGTCGATATAGCGACAGGCTTGTGTGATGATAGTTTACTTACAGCTCTAAATCTACATTGTGTAGTTCGTGCCAAGGTAAACCATGAATATTAAGTTGCTCCATAAAAGGATCTGGATTAAACTCTTCTACGTTAAATACACCTGGTTTTTTCCAAATGCCTTTTAAATACATCATTGCACCAATCATAGCAGGCACACCAGTGGTGTAACTCACGCCTTGAGTACCCGTTTCGTTAAATGCATCTTGATGTTTGCAGTTGTTGTAAACGTAATATGTTTTTTCGATGCCGTCCTTCACACCTTTTATTCTACAACCAATAGATGTTTCGCCGGTGTAGTTGTCGCCCAGATCACCAGGGTTAGGAAGCACTGCTTTTAAGAACTGAATAGGTACTATCTCTTTGCCTTCGTACATGATAGGCTCGATACTGGCCATGCCAATATTTTGTATCACACGTAAGTGAGTTAAGTACTCTTGACCAAAAGTCATCCAAAAACGAGCGCGTTTTAAAGTAGGGTAGTTTTTTACCAACGACTCTAACTCTTCGTGATAAATAACATACGATTCCTTGGCGCCAATGCTTGGGTAGTTTAATGGTTTATGTATTTCGTGTGGTTCGGTTTCTATCCACTGGTTATTTTCCCAGTACTTACCTTTTTGAGTTACCTCACGGATGTTAATCTCGGGGTTGAAGTTAGTAGCAAAAGCTTTACCATGGTCGCCACCGTTACAATCTACAATATCTAAATAATGGATCTCGTCGAAATGATGTTTTACCGCATACGCAGTGTAAATGCTGGTCACGCCAGGGTCGAATCCACAACCTAAAATAGCCGTTAAGCCAGCTTCTTTAAAGCGGTCTTGGTAAGCCCATTGCCATGAGTATTGATATTTAGCCTCGTCTAAAGGCTCGTAGTTTGCAGTGTCTAGGTAGGCCACGCCTGTTTCTAAACAAGCATCCATGATGTTTAAATCTTGATAAGGCAGAGCCACGTTAACCACAATATCGGGTCTGAATTTTTTTATTAACGCAACCAGTTCTGGAACATTATCGGCATCTACCTGAGCGGTTTGTATGCGGTTGTTGCCAATCTTAGCAGCAATAGCATCACATTTGCTTTTAGTACGACTGGCAAGTAATATTTCAGTAAACACATCAGGTAATCCTGCCATTTTGTGAGCCACTACGGTACCTACGCCGCCTGCTCCGATAAGTAAAACTTTACCCATTTTAGTCTCTCGTTTCTAAATTAATAAACCTTGTTTTCAACTCGCAAAGTAAATGGTTTTTTCTGGTGCTTGAAAATTTCAGTATTACTTTATTTGTAATTATCGTGAATAGATGTGTTTTGGATGGGTATTCGTAAGAGAAGTAACAGCCTTTAGTGTGTTAATCCTATTTGTGTCTTGAGTTTGATGCTAGAGTAAGCACTGTTTAGTAGGAGGTAGGGCATTCAAGTTTTCATCATCTTTGACACGGATGATCATGAAGGAAGTGAATTTTTTGTTGATACAGTACTCGCACAGGAGACTGTATCAACAAAATAGGAATCACGTAATAAATTTTTGCTTGTGTGATAAGTTATTTAGTTTCCATCCTCTGGTAAACCATATTTTTCCATCACAAAATCGATGTCTTTATCACCTCTGCCACTCAAATTGACTAGTATGGAGGTTTTAGGATTTTCTTGCGCCAGTTTAATCGCATAAGCTACGGCATGGGCACTTTCTAAAGCGGGGATAATACCTTCTAAACGACTCAATTCGTAAAATGCATCGATGGTCTCTTGATCGTTTACCACGGTGTAATTTACTTTTTTAAGATCCTTCAACATGCTGTGTTCTGGCCCAACGCCAGGATAATCTAAACCACTAGCTACCGAATATACAGCACCGGGCTCCCCTTTTTCATCTTGTAATAAGTAACATTTAAAACCGTGTATGATACCTGGTTTGCCAAGGGTCATGGTAGCCGCATGCTCGCCATAATTTAGTGATCTACCTCCGGGCTCAACTCCAAACAGTTCACACTCTTCATCATCTAAGAATGCAGAAAAAATACCCATGGCATTACTACCACCACCTACGCAGGCTACCACCTTGTCGGGTAGTTCGCCGGTCATCTCAAAAAACTGATCTTTGGCTTCGATGCCTATTATGCGTTGAAAGTCGCGTACCATCATGGGGAAGGGGTGAGGCCCCACCACAGAACCGATGCAATAAATAGAATTGATGGGATCTTTCATATAGGCTTCAAAAGCAGAGTCAACCGCTTCTTTAAGTGTTTTTAAGCCATGAGTAACGGGCACCACATTGGCACCAAGTATTTTCATGCGAACCACATTGGGGTGTTCCTTAATAATATCCACTTCGCCCATGTGTATTTCACATTCTAAACCAAAATAGGCCGCAGCGGTAGCCAATGCAACACCATGTTGTCCAGCGCCTGTTTCTGCTATTAGTTTCTTTTTGCCTAGGTGTTTGGCCAATAGGGCTTCACCCATGCAGTGATTCAGTTTATGAGCTCCGGTATGATTCAAATCTTCGCGTTTCAAATAAATGCGACCACCATATTTTTCAGATAAACGATTGCAATAATACACTGGGGTAGGGCGACCTTGGTAGTGTTTGCGAATGCTTCTGAGTTCGGATATGAAATTATGCGATTTACTAATTGCATAATAGGCATCGGTAATTTTTCTCATTTCTTCTTCGAGAACAGGAGGGATGAATGCGCCACCATATTCATTAAAAAAACCGTCTTTGTTAGGATATTCTTTAAAATAATTGTTAGCCATAATCTTGTTGTTGATTTGTTTGTATGGGATATTGTGTTTAAACGAATACGTTATTATTCTGCTTCCAAATATAAAATTAATAGTGGATAAAGCTTTGTGTTTCTCTGTTGTTTGAAGTAACTGTTTTTCGTTACGATCTTAACTTCTTAGTGTAGGTGTTTCTGTTGTTCGTTTGTCTTTAGTGCGTTATTTACATTTTTTATCAGTCCTTAGCCCTTATGTTGAGCACGGTATTGCGTAGGGTTTTGCTTGATGACTTTTTTAAATTGGCGGTTAAAGCAACTGATGTTATTAAAGCCACAGTCAAACGCAATATTCCAGCCTCGGCGAATTCTATTGTTGTTTTTATGTATGCCGAAGACAAAGAAAAATTTAATGAGTTTGAAGTGTTGTTTGATGCTTGTGTAAACGCATGAGTTTGTAATGGATTTAGTCTGTGGTTTATTGTTGGCGATGGTTTTGTTTGTGGTAAGCCTATTTAAAAATCACCCAATTTGCGGAAAAATGGAACTACATCCTTGGCAAGCTGTCCCTAGTTGCGGAAAGTTAGAAATAGATCTTCGGCACACTTTCCCTTGTTGAGGGACGTTAAAAATAAATCCTCGGCACACTTTCCCTTGTTGAGGGACGTTAGGAAAATATCTTCGGCACGTTTTCCCTTGTTGAGGGACGTTAGGAAAATATCTT
>QKIO01000269.1 GCA_003251015.1 Bacteroidales bacterium | reverse complement strand
CATAGGTGTTTATAAATCTATCTTTTGAAATATCGATATGTTAAAATCGCATTGAATAGTAATGTGATTACAAGCTTGCAGTTTGGCAAGTGCTTCTTTGCTTGTGTTCCAGTAATAAGGTGTCATTTTGAGTAACATAAGCAACACTTCGGCGTCATCAATAGTTATGTCAAAGGTGGTGAGTTTTGTTTTTATAAACTTAAAATTAGCTGGCATCTCTGACGTTATTTTATTTTGATGAGGACGGAACTCATTATAAATCAGTTGAGCCAATTCTTTATGATGATTTTCGCCTGGCCCTACCACAATAAGATAACCATTGGAAGCTAATACTCTGTGGAATTCAGGTGCATGAACGGGCGCAAAAACAGAAAGTATTAAGTCGATGCATTGATTTGCTACAGGTAGGTTGTAAACAGAACTCACAAAAAAGAAACTGTCTTTGTATTTCTTAGACGCCAGTTTAATGGCAGGTTTTGAAATGTCGGCTCCAATAATTTGACTCTCATTAGGGGCTGTAGCATACAGTACATGCTGCGCATAATACCCTTCGCCACATCCCGTGTCTAAAGCAGTTAATGGTTTATCTAGTGGAATGGTTTCGTTTATAAGCTCAACAACGCTAGATATTAGTGGGTTGTAATGTCCTAGTTCAAGAAAATGACGTCGAGCAGCAATCATCATATCATTATCACCTGGCGCTTTCGATTTTTTTTGATTGACAGGAAGCAGGTTTAAATAACCTTCTTTAGCCACATCAAAACAATGCCCTTGCTGGCATGAGTATGTTTTGTTATGAGCTTTTATCAGTGTATTTTGACAATGAGGACAAACAATTAAGGACATTTAAATGACGTTTATGTTGGTTTACTATTTACAGAGCATATGATATCGTTGCGCCTGCAAGATAAACATTAAGCCGCTTTGATTTTAACATCCTTTACTTAATAATATATCATGTGCCTTTTGAGCGTTGATGGTGGCCACGTTAAACTCACGTCCTAAACGTATGATGGTACCGCCAAATAAATCACTTTCGTTGGTCGCACCCTTTGCTTCTACATCTCTTTGGAACGAAGTGGTGGTGTCAAAATCAAAATCCTTTGCTTTTTCCATCGATAAGGCGATAATATCTTTATCTAAATGAACGGCTGATCGACGCGCTAGTTCTTTAACCTCACTCATGATGCCCATGGTAAGTTCGCTTAGCTCGCTAGACTCTAACACTTGACCCAATGTTTTGTTGTAGGCCGCAGTAACTAATCCAAACGCAGCAATAAAAATATATTTCGTCCAGATGGCTACTTGTATATTTTTATCCCATTCGAATTGTATGTTGGCGTCTTTAAGTAGCTTCAAAAGCGCTACGGGATTTACTTTAGCATAGAGAGGATCCGCGCCAAGTGTTATTTTGCAAGAACCCCCATTTTGATAAATTACGCCAGGGCTTTCTTTGTAAGTGCCAATAAATACGCACGCAGGAAGTACAATGCCTGCATGTAGGTGCATTCTGATGCGTTGGTAAATATCAACTCCATTAAGTAGTGGCAAAATAAGGGTGTGTTCGTCACTAATAGCTGAGAGCTGATGAACGGCGTTTTTGAGGTCGTAGGCTTTGACCGATAAAATAATAATATCACACACCGGTAAATCCTTGGTGGTATCGGTGCACAATGTTGGATGTACGGTGATGGTTTCCTTGCCGCCATTCTTTTTGAGGGTTAAGCCATTGGCCTTGATGGCCTCTTTATGCGTGCCCCGAGCTACGAAGTAGATATCGTGTTTGCTGGCTAGTTGTTGTGTAACTAATGTGCCGTAATAGCCTCCGACTCCACCAAGTCCAAAAAAGCATATTTTCATAGATTAGGGTTTTTATATAGGTTGGTATATACTCATGTTTCGATTGACCTAATGAAAACTAGTTATTTTATTTTGAGCAAAGGCCAGTATTTATCTTGATATACATATATAAAATAAACATTAATAAGGGCGACAAATGCAGCAGCAGCAATGCTTTGTAGGTCGGCAAAGGCATGAAATGCCAAAATATTAATTGAAATTGGAACCAACATTAAGGTGGCTAGTGGCATCCATTTATTGCTTAAGAATAATAGACCAATGATCAATTCAAACAGACCTACCATTGGCATCAAGTAATAAATGGTTAAGAAAGCTTTCGTGATTTCGCCAGCTAATCCGTGAGGCTCGGGAGCGGGTAGAAATAGAAATAATTTATTGGCGCCAAACAGCACCATTAGTGCGCCCACTAGTATTCTTAAAATAAGTTGAGTCGTTTTCATAGCTTTGTAATTAGCAGTGTGAAAGTAGACTTAAGATACTTTGTTTGTTTTAGAATGCCTAATGCTTAGTGTAATAATAGGGGGTGTTGGTCAAGTTATACACTTACGAGATTATGCTTTTAGTTTGAATTACACATTTACGTTTAGTTGATACTATACCAATTACTCTAATTAATCAATCTAGTTACCTACTTCTGAAATAAATTTAATCCTTACCATCCTCACTTCTTCTTCCGAAAAGTTATCCTCTCCCAGCTCTTCTAGCGCCGCTTGTATATCGTCAGAGTCTGCTTCTTCCTTGAAATAATAAAAGATATCCTGTTTGTGATCTTCGTCCATTACTTCATCAATGTAGTAATCGATATTAACTCGAGTGCCTGAATAGACAATGGACTCCAATTCTTTTATTAACTCCGTCATGCTAATACCCTTTGAATTAGCAATGTCCTTAAGACTCATTTGACGATCGATACTTTGAATGATGCTAATCTTCATCTTCGACTTATTAGCAACCGACTTAACCACCATATCCATTGGTCGATCAATCTCATTCTCCTCAACATGCTTATTAATAAGGCGTATAAAATCTTTTCCAAAACGATTAGCCTTACCAGTTCCTACGCCAGGGATATTCTGCAACTCCTCAAGTGTTATTGGATAATAAGTAGACATTGCCTCTAATGATGGATCTTGGAAGATCACGAATGGCGGCAACTCCATTTTTTTGGATAATTGCTTACGAAGATCTTTAAGCATCGAGAATAGTTGAGTGTCTACTGCAGCCGTTCCTCCAGACTCGGCTTCGTCATCAACCACATCAAAATCATTATCTTTGGTCATCCACAGAGCAAAAGGCTTGGCTATATATTCATGTCCCTTTTCACTCAAGTGCAATATCCCATAGGTTTCAATATCTTTTACAATAAACCCATTAACCAAGGATTGACGAATGACTGCATTCCAGTATTTTTCATCGTGCTCATCACCAGAACCAAAAATCTTTAATTCTTCCTGCTTGTATGATTTCACAGCAGAATTAGCATTTCCAAGTAGTACATTTATTAAATGGTCGGCTTTAAAACGTTCTTTTAGTTCTAAAATTACTTTTAGCAAGAGAACTACACTATCCTGAGCTTCAAACTGTTCTTTGGGATGCACACAATTATCACAGGTATCGCAATTATCTTCATTATGATTCTCTCCAAAGTAATGCAAGAGGGTCTTCCTACGGCAAACTGAAGATTCGGCATAAGCCACTGTTTCCAACAAAAGCTGCTTTCCTATTTCTTGTTCTGCAAGAGGTTTACCCTGCATAAACTTCTCTAGTTTCTGAATATCTTTATAACTATAAAAAGCTATACACTTACCCTCTCCTCCATCACGCCCTGCACGACCCGTTTCCTGATAATAACCTTCTAAACTTTTAGGCATGTCATAGTGCATCACGATACGCACATCAGGCTTATCAATGCCCATACCAAAGGCTATAGTGGCTACAATCACATCGGTTTCCTCCATCAGAAACTTATCCTGATTACCAGCTCTAGTGGAGGCATCCATACCAGCATGATAACCCAAGGCCTTAATGCCGTTTACCACAAGAGCCTCGGTCAACTCCTCTACTTTCTTGCGACTAAGGCAATATATAATGGCTGATTTACCTACAGCACCTTTTAATATTCTAATTATTTCTTTGGTAGTTTGTTTCTTTTGGCGTATTTCGTAATACAGATTTGGTCTATTAAATGAAGATTTAAAAACCATTGCTTCTGACATTCCTAGATTTTTCTGTATGTCATGCTGCACTTTAGGAGTAGCTGTTGCTGTTAATGCCATTACTGGATACTCGCCTATTTCTTGAACAATAGGCTTTATCCTTCTGTATTCTGGACGGAAATCATGCCCCCATTCTGAGATACAATGGGCTTCATCAACGGCAAAAAACGAAATAGGCACCTGCTTAAGAAACTCTATATTCTCTTCTTTTGTTAAGGATTCTGGAGCCACAAAAAGAAGTTTTGTTTTACCTGATAGTAAATCTTCTTTTACTAGGTTAATTGCAGTTTTGGTAAGTGAAGAGTTGAGAAAATGAGCAATGCCATCATCCTCACTAAAATTACGCATAGCATCCACTTGATTCTTCATCAATGCGATAAGTGGTGAAATAATAATGGCCGTACCAGGTAACAAAAGTGCAGGAAGCTGATAACACAAGGACTTCCCTCCTCCTGTGGGCATCAATACAAACGTATCTTTCCCATTCAACACGTTACGTATAACGTCTTCTTGATTACCTTTAAAGGTATCAAACCCAAAATACTTCTTTAGAGCAGCATTAAGATCTACCTGCTTTGTCATAAATTCTAATCAATTCTAGTAATACTTACAATTTGGTAAAGGTACATGTTTCCTCTTATCAAAAAAACATTTTGCATTAATGGATAGGTTGATGAAAAGGAGTGGTTTTTATTCTGTTCGACCTCACAAATAAGAGATCCTAAAAATAACAATTTGAAGATAAAACATATCTTCGGCAAAACCTAGTAGTTTGCAAAACAGTTTTGGCTGATTATCTTCGCATCCTGTAATAAGCAGGAGATTAGAAAAACTACTTTAAATATTTTTAACATTCCTCTTTAATAAAATTGGAATCTTAGACCAACAGAATTAATCAATCAACTTATCTCTATGAGTAAGTCAACCAGGAGCGAAATGTCTTTTTTAGATCATCTTGAGGAACTAAGATGGCATTTATTTAGAGCGTTTATAAGCGTATTTGTTTTTTCAGTTATTGCTTTTGTGTATAAAGATGTGGTGTTTGACTATATCATCTTAGCACCTTCGTCACCAGATTTTTTTACAAATCAACTGTTATGCCAATGGGCTGATTTTTTTGACATCAAAACCCTTTGCATTAATCAAAAGATATTGAGTTTTCAAAACACGAGCATGGCAGGTCAATTCACAACCCACATCTGGGTTTCATTTGTCCTAGGTATCATACTTGCGTTTCCTTATGTGTTTTGGGAAATATGGTCATTTGTAAAACCTGCCTTACGAACTAACGAATTAAAATATTCAAGAGGCATATTATTTTTCACTTCGAGCCTATTTATAATTGGTGTAACATTTGCCTACTACATTATATTACCATTATCTATCGACTTTTTAGGCACATACCAAGTGAGTCAACGTGTCGAAAACATCATCAATATTAGTTCATACATCAGTACATTTAGCTCTATTATACTAGCTGGAGGAATGATATTTGAGTTGCCGATACTAATCTATTTTTTATCAAAAATAGGTTTAGTCACGTCTGATTTTTTAAAAAAATACAGAAAACACTCAATAATAATTAATCTTGTAATAGCAGCCGTTATAACACCACCCGATGTGGTGAGTCAAATTCTTGTAGCGTTCCCAATGATCTTTCTTTATGAAATAGGAATTATCATTGCCAAACGACTAGAAAAAGCACGACGAAAAGAGGCTCTTAAATAATATTTATCAACGATGGCTGAACAAAATTTGCGTTTGCACACAGACGCGCTCGTTAAAAAATATAAAAACAGAACCGTGGTTAAAGGGGTGTCTGTAGAGTTAAATCAAGGTGAAATAGTAGGTTTACTAGGCCCTAATGGTGCTGGAAAAACCACCTCCTTCTACATGATGGTAGGCCTAGTAACTCCCAACGAAGGAAACATCTACCTAAACGACGAAAACATTACCAACAAAGCGGTTTATCAACGCGCCAAACGAGGTATTGGATATCTAGCCCAAGAGGCTAGTATCTTTAGAACGATGAGTGTAGAAGACAACATCCGTGCTGTTTTGGAAATGACTGATTTTACAAAAGAATATCAAAAAGATAGACTCGAAGAGTTGCTGAGTGAATTTAGTCTACATCATATCCGCAAGAGTTTAGGTATTCAACTATCTGGAGGCGAACGTCGACGCACTGAGATTGCACGTGCCCTTGCCATCAACCCAAAATTTATTTTATTGGATGAACCCTTTGCAGGCGTTGACCCAATTGCAGTACGCGACATACAGGAAATAGTAGCTAAATTAAAGTATAAAAATATTGGCATATTAATTACTGACCACAACGTTCACGAAACACTTGCCATAACAGATAGAGCTTACCTATTATTTGAAGGAAAAATACTAAAGGCTGGAACAGCAGAAGAACTAGCTGAGGATCCTGACGTTAAAAGATTATACCTAGGTGATGACTTTGAGTTAAGACGAAGAAAGTTTTAACTCAACTAAAAAAAACAGCCCAAATGTTTTGCACGAATGAAAAAGATCCTATCTTTGCACCGCGAAACACAAACATGCGGATGTGGCGTAATTGGTAGCCGCGCTAGACTTAGGATCTAGTGCCGTGAGGCGTGGGGGTTCGAGTCCCTTCATCCGCACAAAAACCGCCTCAACTTCGATTATATCGATGGTGAGGCGGTTTTTTAAGTTAATAGCGCTTCAAAAAATAAACATAGTAATACTTCAAACACATAAGTTACTCTTACAAAAAAGGGAATAGGCTTACTTATAAATCAACGCAGATGAATATTTCAAAGGAAAACATTGACGCATTAAATGCAGTCATCAAATTAACTATTGAAAAAGCTGATTATGAACCTAAGGTTGAAAGCATTTTAGCGCAACAACGTAAACGCGTTAGTGTTCCAGGCTTCCGTCAGGGCAAGGTGCCAGCTAGTGTGGTGAAAAAAATGTATGGTAAATCAATCATGCTTGATGAAGTAAACAAGTTAGTTGCTCAACACTTAAATACTTATATCACCGAAAATGAACTTGATTTATTAGGCGAACCCCTTCCTTCTGAGAAACAAGAAACCATTGATTTTGAGACCATGGAGAATTTTGTATTCTCTTTTGATATTGCCATTGCTCCTGAAGTAAAGGTTAGTGTGTCGAAAAATGAAAAAATAGCTTACTATAACATCACTGTTACTGACGAAATGATTGAACAACAAACAGAATCTGTGGTTGGTCGTTTTGGAAAATCAGAACCTGTAGAAGCCGTTGGTGAAAAATCACTTCTAAAAGCCACTTTTGTTGAATTAGACAGTAAAGGGAATACAAAGGAAGATGGTATTGTAACTGAGAACACGGTTGTTTCGTTAAGCATCGTAAAAGACAAAAAAGAAAAAGCTGCTCTGTTAGGATCTAAAGTTGGTGATAAGTTAGTGCTTAACGCTAAAAAAGCCTTCGAAAACGAAACTGAGATTGCTTATATTCTTAAAATTGAAAAAGAAGAAGCAGCTGTTTTAGAATCAAATTTTGAGGTGACAATCAACGAAATCACAGAATTTGTGAATCCTGAGTTAAACCAAGAATTGTTTGACAAAGCATTTGGTCCTGACTGTGGAATTAGTAACAAAGCTGAATTTAATGCTCGTATATTGCAAGATCTAAAAAATAATTTAGCGATGGAATCTGATTATCGTTTCCAATTAGACGCTAAAGAAGCCATTATGAACCAAGTGAATGTTGCATTCCCAGAAGCATTCTTGAAAAGATGGTTATTGGCATCAAACCGTAATAACGAACAACTTACACCTGAAGTTCTTGAAAATGAAACACCTCGTTTCTTGGAAGACTTAAAATGGCAGTTGATTCAAAATAACATTATTAAAGCCAATGAGATTAAATTGGAAGACGCTGACATTTTAGCTTTTGCTATGAAATCAGCCCGCCTACAATTTATGCAATATGGCTTAAGCAATGTGCCTGATGCTCACTTAGAAGGATATGCTAAAGAAATGCTTCAACAAGAAGAGCAACGTCGTAAAATGGCACATGGTGCGGTAAACGATAAGGTTATTGGATTTATTAAAGAGGCTGTTAAATTAGATGAGAAAGCAATTTCTCGTGATGAATTCAACAAGCTTTTTGAGAAAAATTAACGTTGTGGAGTAAATATGCTATCATTTAATTAGTAAATTAGCAATCTTCAAAACTATAAATAACTCAAAATGATTGATCCAAAAGATTTTAGGAAATACGCCACCAAACATTTAGGCATCAACAGCTTGGTACTAGATAAGTACACATCTATAACAAGTAGTTATATATCGCCTACAATTATTGAAGAAAGGCAATTGAATGTAGCTAGCATGGACGTGTTTTCACGTTTGATGATGGATAGAATTATATTCTTAGGTCTTCCTATTGATGATTATGTGGCTAATGTAATTCAAGCTCAGTTATTGTATTTAGAATCGGCCGATCCTACAAAGGATATATCGATCTATTTCAATACACCTGGAGGATCTGTTTATGCTGGATTAGGCATTTACGACACCATGCAATACATCACATCTGATGTGGCAACAATTTGTACTGGCATGGCAGCTTCTATGGGAGCTGTATTATTAACTGCTGGCACAAAAGGGAAACGTACTGCTCTTAAACATTCGCGTGTAATGATACACCAACCAATGGGAGGTGCTCAAGGTCAGGCTTCTGATATTGAAATCACAGCACGTGAAATCCAAAAGCTGAAGAAAGAATTATATACTATTATTGCAGATCATTCTGGTAATAACATCAAAAAAATTGAAAAAGATTCTGATCGCGACTATTGGATGACAGCACAAGAAGCCAAAGAATATGGCATGATTGATGAAGTACTAGTTCGACTTGACAAAAAGTAAAATAAATAAACATACTCAAATGCAGAATCAGCTATAATGGCTCGATTCTGCATTTGTATTATTACTATATTATGGATAAGTGTTCGTTTTGTGGGAGAGAAAGGAAGAATACCAACTTACTAATAGCTGGTATTACAGGGCATATTTGCGACAGTTGTATTGAGCAGGCACATTCCATTCTTGACGAAGAATTTAAGAAAAAGGGTTCTTTTAATGTGGGTGACATCAACCTACTTAAACCTCTTGAGATCAAAAAGTTCCTCGATCAATATGTAATTGGACAAAATGAAGCTAAAAAGTTCTTAGCTGTTGCTGTTTACAATCACTATAAGAGATTAACCCAAAAGAATAGTAACGACGAAGTTGAAATCGAAAAATCTAATATCATATTAGTTGGCGAAACAGGCACTGGCAAAACACTGCTTGCACGCACCATAGCTAAGATGTTACACATTCCTTTTACCATTGTAGATGCGACAGTATTAACCGAAGCTGGTTATGTTGGTGAAGACATTGAAAGTATTTTAACGCGTTTATTACAAGCGGCCGACTACAATGTTGAGGCTGCTGAGAAAGGCATTGTCTTCATTGATGAAATAGACAAAATCGCCCGCAAGGGTGATAATCCTTCCATTACACGTGATGTATCAGGAGAAGGCGTTCAACAAGGTCTTTTAAAACTATTAGAAGGTGCGATTGTAAATGTTCCACCACAAGGGGGGCGTAAACATCCCGATCAAAAAATGATTCCTGTTGATACCAAAAACATCCTTTTTGTATGCGGTGGCGCTTTTGATGGCATCGAACGAAAAATAGGCCAACGACT
The DNA here is from genome assembly GCA_003251015.1 of Bacteroidales bacterium. GTDB lineage: Bacteria > Bacteroidota > Bacteroidia > Bacteroidales > Marinilabiliaceae > SZUA-582. The sequence continues at coordinate 3,507 of QKIO01000269.1, read as the reverse complement.
TAATACAAAGATGGTTGGTTATATGGCGAGTAAGTCAAACGAAAAAATTGACAACGCTAATTTACTTCAATATATAGCTCCTCAAGACCTAAAGTCTTTTGGACTAATACCTGAGATCATTGGACGCTTACCTGTTTTAACTTACTTACAACCACTTAATAAAGAAATACTACGTCGTATTTTAACAGAGCCGAAAAACAGCATTATAAAACAATACGAGAAGTTGTTTGAGATGGATAAAATCAAACTTGTTATTGAAGATGAAGTATTAGAGTTTGTTGTTGATAAGGCCTTAGAGTTTAAACTTGGTGCTAGAGGATTACGTTCAATATGCGAAACCATAATGATCGACTCCATGTTTAACGCACCAACAGGGGATAAGAAAGAGTTAATAATTACATTAGCTTACGCTAAAGAGAAACTAGAACATACTAATATGGCTCGTTTAAAAGCCAGTTAATCTAAAGAACAGCCAGTCAGCCGACTGGCTATTTTTTGTTAATAATCATGCATATTCCTATCACTAACTGATCATAACAATCATCTCTATGAACCACTTTAAAAACACTTTAATTCAAGTAAACAAATATGGCATGGGAGAAGGTGATGAAGTGTTAGCTTTAAAACTAATCAACAATTATTTCTCCCTATTACTAAAGGACAAGCAACTACCCAAAATAATAACGTTCTACAACGGTGGTGTGCGTCTGCTTAGTACTGACAGCCCTGTTTTAGACGCTTTAAAAAAAATGGAAGATGAAGGAGTCACCTTACTTGCTTGTAAAACATGCATCGATCACTTTAGTCTATCAGACAAAATTGCTACAGGCACTTCAGGTACAATGATGGATATCATAACTCTTCAAACCAATGCTGATAAGGTAATTAACTTATAAAAATCCAACACATCATCAAAAAGGCAATTAGTAACCATGAAAAAAAACAATCAACTATTAAACCTCCTTATTAACATAGCTATTCCAGCTATTATACTTACTAAATTAAGTAGGGAGACTTATCTAGGCCCAGTAAACGCCTTGCTTATAGCTTTGGCTTTTCCATTAGCCTATGGCCTATATGATTTTATAGTGCTTAAACAAAAGAATTTTATATCCATACTTGGCTTTGTAGGTGTATTAATCTCTGGTAGTATCGGCATATTTAAATTTCCCCCACAATGGATTGCTGTAAAAGAGGCATCTATCCCACTAATAATTGGAATTGTAGTATTGATATCTACCAAAACGTCATGGCAGCTGTTAAAGAAGTTTATTTACAACCGAGAGGTTTTAGACATTGACCAAATAGAAATGACACTTGCGGCTAACAACACTCATAAGAAACTAGAGAATACTCTTAATAGAGCGAATATTCTTTTAGCCTTTTCATTTTTCTTTTCGGCTATCCTTAATTACGTTTTGGCCGTTGCATTAGTGCGAAGTATGCCAGGAACGCCTGAATTTAATGAAGAAATAGGAAGAATGACTGCCTTAAGCTTCCCTATTATAGCATTACCCTCAACCATAATAATGGTAGGTATTTTATGGTACTTAATTCATTCAATTAAGAAACTTACAAATCTTAACTTAGATGAATTAATGGCAGAAAAATTTAGAGAAAAGAAAAAAGAAGAATAATACCATTGGTGTCACAACAACAAAATAACCCTTAAGCTTCACTTATAAGCTTAAGGGTTTTATATTTAAAAAGAGATCCTAAACGCAACTATAATTCAATACCAATTAACAACACGTCATCTACTTGTTTGAAGTCACCCATCCAATCGTAAAAATCTTTGGCAAAAAACTGTGAATAATGGGCCATCGACCGATGAGTATCTGTACTCATAGCTTCCTGAATTCTTTTAGATTGGTATTTACGACCATCGGCTCCCCCAACTTGATCGGGTAATCCATCAGAGAATATAAAAAACTGATCACCTTTCTTGTACTGAATGATATTATTCTCAAAGTCCTTCTCAACCTTGCGCTCAAGAGGTTTACCTCCAATACCCTTACGCGACCCTTTATAAACGGTTAATTCATTATTCGACAGGTAATACAAGGGATTATGCGCACCGGCAAACTGTAATTCATTGGATTCTAAATCTATTTTTACCAACGACAAATCCATCCCATCTCTACCGTTAGCACCCTCTTGATCCTGCCTTAAAGTACGTCTTACTTCTAGATGCAGATTATCTAACAGCTCTGATGCCGATAAACACTCTGAAGCACTCACAATATTATTCATCAAGAAATAACCGATAAAAGATAACAAAGCACCTGGAACCCCGTGCCCAGTACAATCAACGGCAGCAATGTAAAAATAATTATCCTTCTTAAACAACCAAGGAAAATCACCGCTCACCACATCTTTTGGACGATAAAAGATAAATGAACGAGGAAAAAACTGTTGTAATAAATTAGTATCTGGCAAAATAGCGGTTTGAATCCTTTGAGCGTAATTTATACTATCCGATATCTTTTTGTTCTTCTCTTTGATCTCTTGTTCAATTTTTTTCAACTCAGTCATATCATGAGCCACAAACAAGATAGATTCTAACTCTTTATCTTCATTAAATTCAGGAATGGCTTTAATCTCCATAATCTTAGTGCCTTCAGCCGAATCAACTTCTACTTCTGAAATAATTTGCTTCTGCTCATCTCTGATTTGATTAAGCGAGTCAATCACATAATCGATAAAACGCTGATCTATATCTAAATCAGAGACTCTATTTTTAGTAATTTCACTTGCTGGCACACCAATAAAATCGGATACACGAGGATTGACATAAACCAACTTACTGTTGGTATTAATCCTTAGAATCATATCAGGCGAATTCTCAGAAAGAGATTGCATTCTACTCTTCATGCGCTCCTCTTTCTCAGCTCTTTTTCGCTCAGTAATATCTTGTGTATTAAAAATAATGCCTTTTATAGCTGGATCATGTAATAAATTTGTTCCTTTTGTCTCAAGAAACATCTTTTTACCATTCTTTTTAAGATAAGTATATTGAGCAGTTTGTTCTCCTCCTGGAGTCTCCAATAAATATTGAAATAAACTATTAATTGTTTTGTACCCACGAGGTGTTAACATGTCTGGATCCATACCAATAACATCATCCTCCTCATTATACCCTAATATTCTTTTAACAGAAGGACTTTCAAAAACCAACTCTTGTTGATCGTTGTAAATAGAAATAAACTCTGATGCATTACTTAGCAAGGCCTCCAAACGTTGCTGAGCATGTTCTACCTCTTGAATTTGACTACCTAATAGTTTATTAGACTTTTCCAGATCTTCTTGGGCAATTAACATCTCGGCTGCATTATCCTGAAGCTGCTTCTCATTTCTCTTCAGCGTCATTGTCATTTCCTGCGATTCAGAAAGTAACGCTTCTGTACGTTGGTTAATCTTTAAGTTATAAACGGTTCGTCCGATCATGCCACCCATCTCCTCAGCAAAAGTTAGAACATGAGATGCAACAGATGATTGCAAAAAGGC
>QKIO01000140.1 GCA_003251015.1 Bacteroidales bacterium | reverse complement strand
TCTAAGTCGAGTTCTGTAAATGTCAACTCTGGGTTGTTATTTAAGATATGAACATCAATCGTTCCCTTCCAATTTTTACAAACAAGGAGTGATACCAGTGTTGATAAATCATTATTATTGATGTTAAACGTTTGTTTCCAGTCGGTAGGGATATTGGTCATCCATAAATTAATGTTTTTTTCGATGGCCAATCCTGCCGCACCAAAGGGGATATACATAATCAAACCAAATCGATTCTTTTTGGCATCTAACACCAATTGATTGTAATACGATAGGTTGGTTGATTGGGTATCGATGCTAGAAAAAATGATGTTTGGCTTAAAAAAGGCTGCGTTTAGCGACTGCATACTCACATTTACTGTGGTGTTTAAATCACCATTGTCTATAATGGTGTAGGACACCGACAAATCACTCTCTTTAAATTTTTGCACCGATATTTTTAGGAAGTCCTCCAATGTTTTCTGTTCATGTGGATTCTCATTACGTAGAGCTAAAATCTTAACCGAACCTTTAGGATTAATGATGGAATGAATCAGTTTAAAGGAGCTTCTCAGTTCTTTGGGCATGATAACGGGCATCAGTATATCTGGTCGCCATGAGCGCACTTCTTTTTCTTGCCTTAAGTTATTCGTTTTTTTGGTAGCCCACTCTGCCAATGCGGTAAACAAACCACTTCGCGAATCACCAGCCGCCGATTTAATATTCATCTTCACCAAATAAAGGTAAAAAACAATGATAAAGATAAGTGAGAACAAAGCTACCAACACATTCATCACAAACATAATTGAAATGCACCCTAAAGCGCCTAATGCTGGCACAAACGTTGGGATTTTAAGGGTGGGGCGATAACTGGGTAACCCTAACGTTTGCTCAACTAAGGCTACTATATTAACCATGGCGTAGGTAATCATAAAAAACATGGTCAGGATGGGGGCAATGGTGTTTAAGTTGCGTAACGTTATGCCTATTAGTACGATGACGGCCGTTACATACATGGAATTTACAGGCTCACCTCGCCTTGATAACTTCGCCAAAAAAGGACTCTTTGGTAAGATGCGTTTTTCGCCCAATGCTAATAAGATGCGGGGGGCACCTACAAATGAGCCTAAGGCCGAAGAGAGGGTTGCTCCTAATAAACCCCCTAGCACAATGGGTTTGTATAACGCTTTGTCAATAAATACATTGTAATTGGAGACCAACTCATCTGGACTAGCTATTACAGCAGCCACAAAAATGAGACTCACATAAATGATGGTGGTAATAAGTACAGACGAAAGAGTACCTAACGGAATGCTTTTGCGTGGGTTTGTTAAGTCACCCGACATGTTAGCTCCCGCCATAACTCCCGTTACGGCCGGAAAAAATACAGCAAAAACAATCCAAAATGACGACCCTCCCATATCATTCTCTATCGAACCAGGGAACGTACCTATCCATTGAACGTTAAAATTGAGTTCGTTCACAAACAAAGATCCAAATATGGAGACTAATGACAATACAATAATGCCTAAGATGACATATTGTATTTTGAACGCAAAACTGGTGCTAATAAAGGCAATGACCATTACCAAAGCAAAGATGCTGATGTCGAGGATAAAGGGATTCACATCTGGCGTGAGGATTTGTAGGCCTTCGCGAAAACCAAAAATATACATGGCCACAGCAATGGCTTGTGCAAAATAAAACGGAATGCCAATGGCTCCACCAATCTCTAAGCCCAACGACTGCGATATTAAACTAAATGCACCACCACTGCCAATACGCACATTGGTGGTGATGGTTGATAAACTCAAGGCAGTTGCAAGTGTTATGGCCACCGCTAGTATCACTATAAGTAAGGCGCCTAGTACACCTGCATTGCCAACCACCCATGGCTGGCGGATATACATAATAACGCCAAGGATGGTCAGTGTGGTGGGTGTAAACACGCCAGCAAACGTTCCAAAAGTCTTTTTTGTTAATGTTTTTGTTTCCATAACACACTTTATTAGGCTTGTGAGCAACCTGCTTGAAACTAAAATACAGAATTATTTTTATTGTTCAAACGATTGCTTAAGCTAATTGAAGCTGTTTGATGATGTGTTTTTAGGTGTCTAAGATGCAAATACCTTGACGTAAAGTCACGCCTTACGGCGCCCAACTAACGAAGTGAAAATTCCGACGATACATAATACGGCAAAACAGATAATAACGGTTTGGGCACTGGCAATAAAAGCATCTAAATTAGTAACACTAATTATCGCATCTCCCAGAAAAACGTGTATAGAAAGCGCTGCTACAGCCATACTAAACATCATGCCAGTGGTGCGCATGGTCGAAACGGTGGCTGAGGCAAGTCCTAAATGCTTTTTCTCCACCGAACTCATGATTGAATTGGTATTGGGTGATGAAAACATACCAAAGCCAAATCCTAAAATCAATAAGGCAACAATGATGTATATGGTGTGCGTGTCTTGATTAATAAAGGTCAGCATAATAAGACCAATGGCGCTAATACCCATTCCCAAAGAAGCTAAAACTCTTGGGTCTTTAGAATCGGATAATTTACCAGAGAAAGAGGCAACAATTGCCATTACAACGGGTTGTGCAATTAAGATTAAACCAGCTTCTTTTGGTGATAAACCTTTTACGTATTGCAAATACAAACTCAACACAAAGGTGATTGCAAACGTAGCTGCATAATTTATAAAAGCCGATAAGTTAGAATAGGCAAACAGTTTGTTCTCGAAAAATAATTTCATTTCTAAAACTGGATTTGCTTGTTTCAACTCATATTTAACAAACACAATTATTCCCACAACACCAAGTATGGTTAATAGAATAGCATCCGGTTGTGGTAAGTGCGAAAAACCATACATCAAAATAGATATAGAGATCATGTAAATGAAGGTGCCTCCCAAATCAAATTTAGCATGACTAGGTACCACCCATTCGGTTTTAATTTTGGTTAATATGGCAATGATGATGAGTAGTATAGCTCCTGTATTGATGTAAAACAAGGATCTCCAGCCCCATGCGCTCGTTAAAACACCTCCTAAAACGGGGGCTATGGATAAACCAACATATACCGCCATCACATTTAACCCAATCATTTTACCCCTTTGGTGAGGTTCAAAAGCGGAAATGACAATGGCCATGCTAGTGGCAAATATTCCTGCGGCTGCAATTCCCTGGAGACTACGTCCCACTATTAAAGTCTCTGTGGAAAATGCGAACGCACAAAATAAACTGGATGCCATCAATAATACATTACTGTATAGAAACATCTTTCGGCGTCCCCAGCTATCACTTATTTTGCCAAAGGGGATCAAAAACATGGAGGAAGCTAATAAAAAGGACATGCTAACCCAGCTTAAACCTACTGCCGACATAGAAAATTCCTGCCCAATATTTGGTAAGGCCACATTTACAGCAGCGCCCATTAGTGGATTCAGGAAATTGGAAGCCATGGTTACGGCTAACAATACATATTTATTTAAACGAACTTCTGTTTCTTTCATCTTCTAACAAATTTGAGTTCAAAAATAAAGCTTTTAGGTAGATGATGGATGAAAAAATATAGAAGTTGAAT
>QKIO01000233.1 GCA_003251015.1 Bacteroidales bacterium | reverse complement strand
CCAACCGTTATCGACAACTCGGCAGTTTCTATCGATCCGGATATAGCACTTAAATCAAACATTAAATAACTCACTCTATTGCCAGATTCTACTTTTAAATCATTAGAGTTGGTACCTACTGTTCCTTGAATAAAAGCATCGTGAATGGGCGTTAGAATAACCGTTTTGCCATTAATATTGCCTTCTACTACTTTTATTCCAATGCTTGTTTCTGATGTATGCCCAGCATTATCCGTTGCTACCGCTTTTAGTGTGTAGCTACCAGCAGCCATGTTTTTAAGCGCTGCATCAGTAGCCCCCCACTCATAGGGTGCATTCACATCCTGACCTACTAAAACATTATTTATAAAAAGCTTAACATTACTTATTGAGCCATCATCACTGGCATTAACTTTTACATTTACTGAACTACCTTTAGGGTATTCCTGATTATTAAGCGGACTACTAAAAGATACAAGTGGGTTCGTATCAACTGGAGTACCAGAAGGGTAAACCGTTGCAATTTCAATATCGATAAAACGGAATAAGCCACACTTCACATCAACTGTTGCTTTATTTGCAGATACCGCAAACGTTTTGCCATCTACCACATCCTTAACTCCAAGCACATTAATACCATTAAACCTAACAATAGCCGTTTTATCAGAGGGATTTAAATACCCTGCATCAACCAACGTTAAACGAAAATGCTTAGGCCCAGTTTGAGCTGCAACCCAACCTACATTTCCTTCAACGGTGATGGGCAACAGTTGAGCTTTTTGCTTAATATCATTTTCAATGGTCGTGTAATATTGATCTGCAGAATAGGTAGAATTTCCATCTTTAGAGTAATAGTTCTTACCATCGGTAATATATTCGGTCATGATATTTTTATATATCGGGTGTAAATGATCCGTTAACCGACCTCTAGGTACTGAAGTATTAGCAAACTTACCGTCTTGAGGAGGTGTAATCAAAACCATACCGTTGTTGTAAGGAGGAATGAAGTGATAACCACGATCTTTCACATTAGCTGCATAACGCGAAAAGTCCCACTCTGTAACAGGAGCATTAGGCCAGTTGCCTTGCATGCGACTAAAAACACGTGGTGTGCCATCTTCGTAGGCCTGATCATAAAAGGTTGTCCATTTTACTTTAGTCCCTTCAGTAATAAAATCAGGATCAGGTTCCTTCATACTTAAATGCACAGGTGAGAAACTAACGATTTCCTCACGCTTTGGAACATATAACGCACCACGAGCTATTAGCTCCCATACAAAAGTTAGATACTCGGTATAGTTTGGATGATTATCTAAATACTGCGCTCCACTGGCAATGGCATAAACCATTTGACGCAAGGCATGATTTGGCATCATTTGATGGCAGAATTGACGTGAACGGTTCATCGATGTATTATCTGGCACACTACGTCCACCCCAGCTGTCTACCGATCCTGCAGCCCATAAACCCATTCGCCCCGCCAGACTTAAATCCATGGTTTTATCGGTGGTTTCTTCCATCGATGGCACAAAAGCATTAGCATATTTACCCGAGCTTAAATCATCCCACATGGGCAGATATGATGCAGACAACCAAAAGATATTTTTACAACGAACAAATACTTTTCCGTTTTTCTGTTCAGCATATGCGGCTAATGGATTGACTAAATGCCCCATTACCTGAGCAAAATTATTGGAGTGATCTTCTAACTCGGGATAGATCAACACTAGATGTTTATTTTGTGAAGCGTTGAAATCCAGCATTTTTTTATGGGTATCCAACGAATACATATAAGGATCATTTCCATGACCACCCCAGTAGGCAGCGCCATCATCATTAAACACCCCCTTAAAAAAATTGGTACACTGCGTTTGGCTCCAATCATAAGACATGCGTCCATCACGGCGATTGGCATACTCGTTATTAGGTTCACCGTTGCGATTATAATTTTCGCAATGCGCACCCCAACTGTTTCCTAAAAAAACAGGACTCTTAAAATTAGCACGAATGTAATCAGACACCGTTTTAGCCTCACCACTATTGGTTTGATCACTCATAAAATACACCGGCAGGGTTTCTCGCTCCCACGAAGGTTTTACAAAGCTCTTCATACTATTTTTATAGCTATTAACATTGCTAATAATAGTTGAAATATTACCAGGAGGTGTTAAGTTTTTGTATTCGTTTTGCCAAGCACTTGTATTAGCATCAAACACATGAATACAGCTACCACCACTTTCACTACTAGCTAATATTAATTTATTGGTACGATGATCAACCGTCATGTCCCAAAATGAATATTTGCCAACCAGTTCTGTTTTGGTTGAAAAGTCACTACCTACAACATACATCTGGTTACCAAACTTAAATACATATTGGTAGTTTGAGCCATTGCCAATGTACTCCGTTTGCATCACCCGATAACCAAAATCTAATGTCGGCACTATATGTTCTTTATAGCTACCATCCTGCGGATTATATCGAGTAGCAGCCATATCGAACCGAAAAGCCGATGCGCCAACAAGCAATTCAGAATTACCATCGCCATCAGGATCAACCGATCTCAAATCACCTACACATTTTGAAGATCCTAATTTAAAAGTAGATGTGCGGTAGGGTGCGCTGGCCAGAGCTTCGAAAAGATATATTTTACCTAATGTTTGCATGTGATTATTGGTCGCATGCAATGCTACAGCATCCGCTTTACCACTTCGTTTAACTGGGCGTAAATAATTTGTTGTGTGCACTTTATTGGGTGGTAAATCACCATCACCCCAAGGATTCATATCACTATAAGTAGATGATTTAATCTCTTTGAGTAACTTGCCAGTGGCATCTAAAAAATAAATACTCTTATCAAAACCTCCACACACTACGTAATTGGTATTTCCAGACTTTATATTACATGCCGACATCATTCCGGCTGAATTAGCAGCCCATTTCCAAAGCAAGCCCCCATTACTATCTACACAATATACGTATCCATCTGAATTGGACGCCAAAATTTCGTCGTTACCATCGTTATTGATATCTCCACACCATAGATCCTGGTTTTGATACCCCGACAATTTATTAACCCACAATGTATTACCACTATAATCCACTGCTATTAGGGTGCCTTCGTAACTACTCCCAACCACAAAAGTAGAATTGCCCTGAGTAGCTACTCTTACTTTAATTATGGTCATCTTAGTATCAATGCTTTTAATGGAAAAAGCATGAACAGCATTCATCAGAGCAAAGACTGCAAAGAGAAGTAATTTGTAAAATCGTTTCATAAACTCGTTTGTGTTGGTTATTAATGTATGACAATTAGAAAACCACTTGTTATCGTAGTTTGCAAACTAAAAGAACTTAAAGTTTCTTCGTTATTCACATAAATACAAACTGTCTCTATAATAGTTAACAAAGGTATTTTACTTACACAATAACACTTTTATATTGTATTACTGATACTTACGAAGCTTTGTAGATCGAATGTTAAGCTTATTAATGAATGAAATGAATACCACAATATATTTACAAGGAGCGTAACCGCAACACTTAGTCAAAACACAATCTTTTCATTTAATGATGATTACATCTATTTACAT
>QKIO01000169.1 GCA_003251015.1 Bacteroidales bacterium | reverse complement strand
TGAATTTGTTTGATTTAAGTTGCTTGTTTTTAAAAGATAACCTCTATGTTATGTGTTTTAAGTAATTGTATCGATTTTGAACAGATGTTATCATTACAAATAAGACTTACTTTGATGTGTGAAGCCTTTTGAGTCATCCGCTTAGCGAGTTCTATAATCTTTAAGGCATCTTTTTGTATAATACGGCTCTTAATGCGCTTTACTATGCCAAGGTGCTTATCTCCTATAACGACTAATTTTGTTCTTGATGACAAACCATAATATAAAGGGTCCGTATTCATAGATGTTGTTTTTTATTTGTGGATGCCCGATTTATATAACCACTTCCCATTTTCCTTCACAAAATACGAATTCTCATGAATGTTAGCCAGAGTCCCATCCTCAATAAATGAAGCTTTAAACTCAACATAGGCCTCCAAAGAGGATGGTTCGCAAACTGATGTTGTTATAATCTCAAGTCCCTTCCATTCTACTGAGCGAGTCCACTTTAAAATGCTTTTTTTATCCTTGCTAGGACGGGTTTTTGGGTGATGCGTATTCATGAGGTAGTTAATATTAGCTACCACAAAGGCTGAGTAGCGCGAACGCATTAATTGTTCTGCTGTTTGAGCTTCTCTTTTACCAAGGATAATAGGCTGGCAGCAGTACTCAAACAATTGGGATGAATTACAGAAGCAAGGTGTGGGCATGTTCAGATATATTAACTGCATTAATAGTGTTCTGCTTTGTTTTTAGCAGGTAATCATTAAACGAAAGACTGTGCAAATTTAGCAAAACAAATGAGTTTGAAAGTGAGGATCACCAAGGCTTCGTTAGTTGCTGCTTGTAGTTTTGGGTTAAGCACGCTCCATTGTTTACAAGCGTTGTTGATAGCTTGAGCAAAAGGTACAAGGTCTGAGAAAATAATTACTAGTCTACCTTTCTATTGTGTAATGGTCTTACCTGGATAGGGGCTTTGAATTTTAAGTTGTTAACCGCTTTTTCTAAGTTATTAATTTCATAAGCCGATAAACAATCCCTCTTTTAAGAGGTTTAACTTACAATACGAAATGTAACCAGTAAATAGAAAAGCCATGACTCAATTGTTTTTATTGAAACCAGATTTTAAAGACACCAATCTTAATGATGGTATCGATTATTTTTGTCCAGAATGTGCCATGGTTGAAGGCATACTCAAATACTACCCACAAATAAAAGAGCAACTAGAAATTATCTACGTTGATTTTCAAAAACCACGACAAGCAGTTATAGATATGCTTGGTACAGAAAACCAAGGTTGCCCAGTATTAATCATCGAAAAGAAGCAGGATGAGAAAGCAGATACAAGCTATTTTCAAAGCTCAGGAGATAAAAAATTTGTTAATAACTTGGGGGACATCAGTAAGTATTTAGCCGAGGCTTATAAAGTAGGTTTAATGCATTCGTAAAGAGAATTAGTGTTTGACTAACCCTTGGCTAAAGCCAAGGGTTAGCTTGTTAATCATTAAGAGTCTAACTCTCTCGTAACAGCAATGGCAGCAATGGTGCCATCGGCAACTGCAGTGGTAATCTGGCGGTATTTTTTACTGCGCATATCACCCACAGCATAAACGCCATCAATGCTTGTTTGCATATCTTCATTGGTGATGATATAACCCCATTGGTCTTTTTCAATGGCATCGGTAATAAGGTCGGTATTGGGTTTCATGCCCACAAACACAAAGACACCATCGGCTTGAATCGTGCGTTTTTGGTTCGTTTTTAAATCCTCAACCAACACCTTGATGCCACTTGCCACACGTTCAAAACCACGAGGTTCTGTTTCTAACACAAACTCAATTTTGGGGTTGGCAAAAGCTTTCTCTTGCGCTTCTTTGTTGGCTTGCAGTTTAGCAAACTGATGGATGATGGTAATCTTTTTGGCGAATTTAGATATAAACTCAGCTTCTTCAATGGCTGTGTTGCCGCCTCCAATCACAATCACTTCCTTATCGTGAAAGTACTTAGCATCGCAGGTGGCACAGTACGAAATACCATTACCCTTCAATTCTTTCTCCCCAGGAACACCTAAATAACGTGGGGAAGCACCTGTAGCTAGAATTATTTTTTTTGCTTTAATGGTTTCATGTTCATCCACCACAAGGGTTTTATTCTTTAAATCTAAATGTGTTACATCTACAGCTACTTTGTATTTGGTGCCGCATACCTTGGTTTGTTCCGACATGTAATGTGCCAACATAAAACCTGGTTGAGGCTCCACAAAACCAGGGTAGTTAGATACCTTGTGGGTGGTTGACACTTGTCCGCCAGGAAGCATAATATCAACTAATACCGCATTGACGCGCGCCTGACATAAATACAAACCAGCCGTTAATCCACCAGGTCCTCCACCAAGTATGATGGTGTCAAACTCGGTAACTGTTGGTTTGATACTGTTATGAATGGCTGTTGCCTTCTCTTTTGTAATGAGGGAGTCGAGGTTTTTAATCAACTCAGAGCGTTTAATGCCACCAGTTAATTTGTCGCCCACCAACTGTCCATCTTTGTAAAACAATACAGTTGGAGACCCATTAACGCCTAATTTTTCAGCGAGCTCTCTATTCTCTTGACGGTATATCTTTACAAATTTTATTTCCTCACCATAAAGTTGAGCCATGTTGTCGAACTTGGGCGCTAACGCTTCACAAGGAGGGCATTCTGTTGAATAAAAGTCAACGGCTACTACACCGCCATTAAGTACCTCTTGCACAAATTGAGTTTGGTTTATGTCTTTCATCTGTCTGGAATTTATGAATGTTGATTTATATTTCAAATTCGGAATAGAGACTCACCCCAAGCTCTAATAACTCTGTTACAGGGCGACAGTCGGGAGCATGTAATTTCCCCGTTCTATTTTTAGCAATGGCAGCACATCCACCACCACAAGCCAATTGGGAGGCGCAGTTTCTACATTCGTCGATGCTCAACACATCTCGCTCCTCCCATTCTTCAATGGCGGCGGTATTAAGACTTACGTGTGGAAAGAATGTACCCAGTTCTTCTCCATCACTGCCCACGGTAGCGGTACATGAAAAAATACGGCCTGAATAGTCGAAGGCCCATTCTGTTTTGGTGCCCGAGCACGAATCGAACAACGGATTAGGCAGCTCACCTTGCTCAAATAAAAATTTGGCTATGGAGAAAGCTGGTTTATGAAATTCAAGTATTTGTGGATATTGATTTACCAATTCGTATAACTCGCTGTACATGCCAATGCGTGTAAACAAACGTTGATTGTTGGTTTGGCAATGGTGCAATTCGTAATTGCGGCCAAGTGCGGTTTTAAACAACGGACTTTTTGTCCACCCCTTACGGATGGCTTCATCGGCTAAGGCTGGTAGGTTGCTTATATTGTCCTTGTCCACTATCATGCGTAAGTTAACCGGAATGCCATTGGCCAATAGTGCATCTAGGCCGGCTGCAATCTTATCGTAACTACCCATTCCACCTCTTAACATGCGTCGTGCATCATGCACTTCTTGGGTACCATCCATGGTAATTTGCACTTCGCGAATCTTGGCTGTTTTAAGCACATCGATGTAATCAAGTAAGGTATA
>QKIO01000354.1 GCA_003251015.1 Bacteroidales bacterium | reverse complement strand
CTTAAGCGTTGATATTTCTGATGAAGTACACAATGTATATCCAGCAGGAGGCATTGTTCCTGCATTGATTTGGCTCATTGAACGGGTATAATTTTTCTGAAAATCAGCATAAGTATCTAATTTAACATTGCCATAGGTTTTACCCGTTTTATGACACCCAATACATTTTGCATCCAAAATAGGTTTAGTACAAGTGGAGTAGGTAATGTTATCTGGGTTACAATTTGTTGCAGATGGCAATTCGTAATTAATGCGTTCGTCAGAGTCGTAGTAGCATTGAGAAAGAGTTGTTAACGATGCAATTGCAACGATGTATAATATTAATTTCATAACTGTTTAGTTTTTTAGATGTACTAATTGTTTTTTGCGCCTTGACCAATCCATAAATCAATAAGTGTACGTTGCTGTTTGGTTAATGGATCTGCAGGAGAAGGAGGCATACGAATAAACCCAAACGAACTTGAAACGCTTGTGTACAATTCAGATCCTTTACTATCTCCAGCACTTACATTATTCATAACGTCAGAGTAGCTTTTTAAACTAAATTCCTCACCACCATCATGGCAGCCTGTCATACTGCAATTTCCTGATATAATTGGAGCAATTTGTTCTTTGTATGAGATTGTTTCTACGGCATTTGGGTCTCCCTCGTGCGAGCAGCTCGATATCCCTAAAAAAAATAAAGTAAATATGGAAAGAGAAATCAATTCACCTAGTCCAACCAGTGTTGATTTATTAAATACTTTCATAAACTTATTATTTTTGCATTAGATTAAAACAGTGAGGTAGATTATTTCATTTTGCTTCCTAAATCTACTTCTTTTTTTAGATACTAGTTGTCTTTTGCACATTAATTATTCCAGGCTTTAATTTTACTAAATGTGCAATCGTCCATTTTGTTGTTTGTTGGCATTAATGTAGTTGAGCCAGTTATTGTATTCATCAGCTTAGAGTTGTTGGCTATATCTTTACACCTGTATATGAATCGGTATTAACACTTGCGAAGGTGCACCTCCACTATGACATGAGTTGCATTTTTGACTCATCAAGGGAGCTATCCTTCCCGAATAAGTCACATTACTGGAGTCGCACGCAATTTTTTAATACAAATATTCTTCATTGTTGTAATAATAACAGTTTAATAATAAGATACTCAATAGGGCTGATTGAGATAGAACAATAAATATGTATTTCCTCATAACATTAGTTGTTAAGCTTACCTGCCTTGATTCCAAATTTCTAACAAGAGCGAGGTGCAATAACTTGGCTTCCCACTAAGGGCATGGGTGATGTGCTGCTTCTCATACGAATTAGGCTTCTGTCAGCAAGAACAACAAAATTGGCATATTCATCTAAATTAACAGCTTTGCTTGCACTGCCTAATTTATGGCAGCCCACACAACATTAATCAATGTAGGGTTTAATTGGTGCCGAATAGATAACGTTTGTATTGTTACATTCTGATTTACAAGCCTTGTTTTAAGTTTCTTGGTTAATCCACTTTTGAAGTTATGCAATGTTATTTGTTGATATAGAAGGTCTTGATGGAGGCATATCCTCTTCACCAGATACTTTATATTTTTGTCATGTACTAAGGTTGTAATTTGACATTTTTTTGCCTTCGGTATCATCTGCAGCATCGTGTTGAGTTAAATCTGCACTTAAAGCACGTCTTTCACTAGTTTTTTTTGATGTCGTCAAACAAATCTTGTGGAGGATCATCTTTGCCTAATTTAGTTAGGCTACAACCAACTACCGATGGACGGGCCTTGGCTGTGGAGTGCTAATTACTGCGTTAATAGGCATTTTGTTGATGCATTTATCTATTTATTCTTTGGATTTCGTGGCAAGCTTCGCACTTTTAGAAGTTTTTAATAGATACTAGTGTCTTTTTTTTTGAATTGATTTTCGTTTTGTTTTGCGATTCAAGACTTAGTTTTATCCTATTCTTTTTTTCTGCTTAAAGTGATGTAATATACTATTATTGTGGATTTTGTGTTTACGGTTTGTTATTCCTTGCTTGTTTGTAAAAATACTTTAATCAATGTTAAATAGTGTTGATATTTTTGTTGCAAAGTAGTATGATATTTGGATGTTTTATCTTACATTCGAATCGTAAAAGCGTGGACGTAGAATTTATTACTCCTAGGTTCAATTTTTTTAGGGTTTCTTTTAGAATTTAACCGTTCCATAAAAATGTAAATTTTTAAGTATGATAAAGTATAGTAAAGTGCTGCTATTAGTATTGTCATTGGCAATGATGGCCATTAATGCTTCTGCATATTCTGGTTCCGGAACTGCAGGTAATCCCTATCTGATATCTTCAATTACTGATTTGGATGGGGTTGCAAAACAATTAAATCAATCTAACACAATAGGTGTTTATGTAAAATTAGTTAATAATATTAATGGTGAGAAGAATCCATTAGATATTGTATATGGTAGGTATAGTTATATACCAGCTATTGGTACACCAACTCATCCTTTTGAAGGAACTTTTGATGGAAATGGTTTTACAATTACCTACGTAGTAAGTATAGCTCCATTAGCAGCTAATCTGCCTGCTTATCCTAATTCTGGTTTTTTTGGTCTTACAAAGAATGCTACCATCAAGAATTTAAAGTTATCAAACTGTAGTGTTTGGGGCGGCAATGGTACGACGGGTGTTGTGGATGGTGGTGATGATGTTGGTGGTTTAATTGGTTCTTCAACAGGAAATACCAATGTAATTAATTGTTATTTTTCTGGGAATGTGAGTTCAATAGGTAATAATGTGGGAGGGCTTATAGGTAACGCGCAAAGCGGAACGGTAGTAATGAATTCATTTGCCACCGCTTTAGTTAGGGGAGTGGCTAATATAGGTGGTTTTGTGGGTAAAAGTACAGGGGCTTCTTTTACCAATTGTTACTCAACATCGGCAGCCGAAGGACTTCGTAAAGTTAGTAACTCTTCTACAGGGGGTAATATAATAGGTGGTTTTGCAGGTTTTTTAGATGCAACATCCAATTTAATAAATACATATGCAACGGGCTTAACAACTGGTTATAGCAGTTTGAGTGCTTTTGCAGCTCAATCAACCGCAACAATTTCTAATGCGTATTTCGATAAAACCGTTAGCGGTGCAGCAACCGCAACTGGGACAGTTGGTTTGACTAGTGATGAATTTAGGGTTTTTTCTAATTTTACTTCATATCCATGGGGAATTGCAGATGCTACACCATGGGTTAAGCCAAGTACCTCAGCCTTCTTTGGCGCCGCAAGACCTTTTCTTTTTTGGCAAAAAGCTATGGTTAGCAATAGTAATGTAAATGATTTGGCACCTAATAATGAAATGCGTATAAGCATTAAAAGAAAGGATGGTGAGACGTTTACTATTGTTGAAAGTGGTGTTCGAATTCGTAGAATTACTGTGGATGAAAATTGGACTTTGCAGTCAGGAGGACCAACTAATTTGGTGAATAATTATTTAGAATTCACCTTTCGCATTAAAAACCTTACTGGTAATCAAGCCTATTACTTTCAAGCTTATTGTAAAGATAGTGATGGGGAGTTTCATTTTGGAGATGTCGTAAAGTCATCATTTGTTTCAGAATATCAGGTTACCTATAATAAAAATGATGCTGGTTTATATGCAGTGGCATCTGGGTCGGTTACAGATACTGAGTTATATCGTAATAATTTAGACGAAGCTACCGCAAAGGCGAACGGATATAGTTCAACTGGTTATACGTTTAATTCATGGAATACTGCAGCCAATGGTAGTGGCGTTAAATATGAAGTGGGTAATAAGTTTAAGTTAACGGCGGGACAAACGCTTTATGCACAGTGGATACCTGTAAAATACACCATTACTTACGAAAAAAACGATGGTAATGATGCTATCAACCCAACGGTTATTGCCATCGGTTCAGAAACCGAATTTAATATCTCAACGGAAACTTTTACTCTTAAGACACCTACTCGTGCAGGTTATACCTTTGGCGGTTGGTATACTGTTGCATATGATTTAACAACCACTCCCGATCCTCTTAAGCTAGTTACCACTATAACTAAGGGCTCGACGTCAAATGTAAGCGTTTATGCACGGTGGTTTGTGCATGCTGCCAATAATAAATTTACAGTTAGCTATCAAGCAAATGATGGAGGAGATCTTGTAAATCCAGCTATAGTGCCTGCACCAAAGGATTTTTATGTGACTACTGATGCTTTCTCTTTAGATGCCCCATCGCGTAGTGGTTATTCGTTTGGTGGTTGGTACACTCAAGCTTATAGTATTTCTCAAACACCTGATGCCTCAAAAAAGGTAAGTGAAATTACTAAAGGAACTTCTAAAAGTGTAAGTGTTTACGCCTATTGGTATGTGGATGCTGATGTTAATAAACAAACCCTTACATATTTAGCTAATGATGGAGCTGATGCCATAAACCCAGCTATCATTCCATCTGTTAAATATTTTTATGTTACAGATGACACATTCTCCTTGCCAGCAGCCTCACGAACGGGTTATTCGTTTGGAGGATGGTATACAGTAGCTTACGGATTGTTTGCTACACCCGACCCAGCAAAAGAAGTAAAGCAAATCGTACTTGGGACTACACAAAATGTGACTGTTTATGCGCGTTGGTATGTTGATGCTGAGGTTAATAAATACACCCTATCTTACCAAGCTAATGATGGCGAAGATGTCAATAATCAGGCAATTATACCATCGACTAAAACCTTTTTTGTAACGGATAATACCTTTACCTTAGGTACTGCTACTCGCAGTGGTTATTCGTTTGGTGGTTGGTATACCGAGGCTTATGGATTAACTGCTATACCTGACGCGTCTAAGAAAGTTTTAGAGGTAACCAAGGGAACAACAAAAAATGTGACTGTTTATGCCCATTGGTTCGTAGACCCTGCAGTAAATAAATATGTGCTTAAATATCACGCCAATGATGATGAGCTAAATGTGGCTACCATTCCTATGGTAAGAAATTTTTACGTAACTGATGCTACTTTTTCGTTAGAATCCGCTTCACGCATTGGATATACATTTGGCGGTTGGTATACTGTTGCTTACGGCGCATTGGATACGCCTGATGCCAACAAAAAACTTACAGAAATAAACAAAGGTACAGTCAAAGATATTAATGTGTATGCTTATTGGTATGTAGATAACACAACTAATAAATATAAACTAACCTATAATGCCAATGACGATGCGCTCAATCCTGCTATCATTCCAGGTGTTAAACAATTCTATGTGACAGATGCTGCTTTTGCCCTTGAAGTAGCTACACGAACTGGTTACACCTTTGGTGGATGGTATACGGTTGCTTATGGGGTTTTAGATATACCTGATGCATCCAAAGAAATAAGTGAAGTGAAAAAAGGTACTACCAGCAATATAACTGTTTATGCATATTGGTATGTGTCATCTGGGTCATCCTATTCCCTTACCTATAAGCTTAATGATGATGTGTTAAACCCAGCATATATAAACCCAGCAGCTAGAACCTCTTTTTATGTTAATACACCATCATTCATTCTAGAAGATGCTACACGCCCTGGTTATTCTTTTGGTGGATGGTATACTGTTGCTTATGGTATAACCGATACGCCTGTGTTGGCTAATAGAGTAGCCCAAGTGAATGTGGGCACCAGTGCCAATATTGAGGTTTACGCACATTGGTTTGTTGATGGAACTAATAATAAGTTTATTTTAACTTATAATGCCAACGACGACGCATTTAATCGCGCTGTCATGCCATCTAATAAAGATTTTGTTGTGACTGATGCCGATTTTAGCTTAGAAGATGCTAGTCGTTCGGGTTATTCTTTTGGTGGTTGGTATACTCAAGCTTATTCTGTATTAGAAACTCCTGATCCAATTAAAAAGGTTGACAAGGTGGTACGCGGTACCGCTAAAAATATAGACGTTTATGCCTTTTGGTTTGTGGATAGTGACGTGAATAATCTTACACTTACCTATTATGCTAATGATGATCTACTTAATCCAGCAATAATTCCTTCAAATAAAAATTTCTTGGTGACCACAGCAGACTTTAGTCTTGAGGCAGCAACACGCAGTGGTTATTCGTTTGGTGGTTGGTATACCCAAGCTTATGGCATTTTAGATGTGCCTGACCCATTGTATAAGGTTACAGAAATCACAACAGGTACTTCAAGTAACGTAAGTGTTTACGCTCATTGGTTTGTTGATCCTGTTTTAAATAAGTTTACCATCACTTTTATGGCCAATGATGGGGGAGATCTGATAAATCCAGCGACCATACCTTCGCCAAAGGATCTTTATGTTACCGATGCAAAATACCAATTACCTCTTGCCACTCGAAATGGATATACCTTTGATGGATGGTACACCCAAGCTTATGACTTAAATGAACCAGCTGATGCGTTTCAAAAAATAAGCCATATTGAGATGGGCTCAACAACTAACCTTACGGTTTATGCACATTGGATGGTTGATGTAAATGTTAATAGTTATCAACTTACCTACTTAGCCAATGATGATAATGATCAAATTAACCCTGCTTCGATTCCTAATTCTCAAAAGTTTGTGGTTACTGATGCTACCTTTAGTTTGTTGGATGCAAATCGTGCTGGATATTCTTTTGGAGGATGGTACACCGAAGCGTATGGCATGCATATAACGCCTGATCCCACAAAAAAAGTGACTCTAGTAACAAAGGGCACAACCACGAATGTGACGGTTTATGCCTATTGGTTTGTGGATGACGATGCAAATAAATTTACACTAAGCTACATGCCAAATGATGGAGATGATGTCATAAATCCAGCATATGTTCCATCAACAACATATTTTTATGTTTCCGATGAAACATTTGAGTTGTTAGCAGCATCGCGTAGTGGATATACATTTGGCGGTTGGTATTCTGTTGCTTATGGTTTAAAAGATACACCTCAGGCTTCTAATAAAGTAGCGTTTGTAAATCAAGGTACCTCCAAAAACATTGTCGTTTACGCTTATTGGTATGTAGACCAAACGTCTAATAGATATACCATTACTTATGATTTAAATGATGGTGGTGATTTAAATTATCCTGGGGTGCTTTCGCCAAATGCACCCGATGTATTTTACGTTTCAACACCATCCTTTCAACTATTGCCAGCCACTAGAGAAGGCTATCAGTTTAAGGGATGGTTTGAGGATGTCGAACTCTTAAACTCAAAAAACACCATTAAAGAGGGTAGTGTAGGTAATGTTAATGTTTATGCCAGTTGGGCACCTGTGGATTATCCAATTGTTTATAATTTAAATGGAGGAGTTAATCATGTTGATAATCCGGCTTCTTATCAAGTGGTGTCATCAGCGATTGTGCTTCAAGACCCCACAAAAATTGGTTATATCTTCGATGGTTGGTACAGTGATGATGCGTTTAAGAACCAGGTTGTCAAGATTACTGCTGGATCAAATGGAGGGCGTGCCTATTTTGCTAAATGGAAAATAGAAGTTGGTATTGTTGTGAAATGGAATTATGTGTTAGCTATAGATGATCAAAAGAACATACTTAAGCCGGTATATCAATGGTATAAGGATGGCGTTGCTATAGAAGGTGCCACCAAGGTGAGTTTTGCTGGTGACAACAAAATGTTGTGTGGTGTGTATACTTGTCAGGTGATTTTAAAATCAACTGGCGAATCCTTCTTTGTATTACCCTATACCTCTACCTCCGACTGTGATAATATCGTTTCATTGCGTGTAGTACCTTCCCTGGTTGGTGTGTCTAGAAACATCTCTATCTATGGTTTAGAAGGTGCTCGAAAAGCGTCAACTCATGGGATTAGGGTTGATTGGTACGATATGAACGGCGTAAAAGTGCTGTCCCAAAGTCATGAGACTGTAAGTGTTTGTGATTTCACAGCACCTAATAAACCTGGCTTTTATATTTTGTCAATTACCGATGGTGATAACGTATTAAAACGCGAGCGTATTTCGGTATATTAACTTTTTTGATAGGATAAATTTAAATCACACTTCATATATGATAAAAATTAATTTTTTTTTAGTATGTTTTCTGCTTAATGCGGTGATGGTAATTGGGCAAAGAGATTGGAATAGTAACTCAAGTAGTAAGGATTCAGATTTTTATTATAAACAAAAAGATCTTGCTGTTTATTTTGGTGGAGGCCAATCCTCTTTTAATTTTGATCCCAAAATAGGATCGTTAGATAAAGGGTACGGTTCGTTAATGGGTGCTGATATTACGTTTTGGTGGAAAGATTTAGGTTTCGCAACGGGACTTCGGTACTCAACTTACAATTCAATTTATGATTTGAATGATTTCACCATTTCATCTCCTTCTATAGATGGGGATGTAATACCTGAAGATTTCATCTTAAATACGCATTTCTCTAATTTTTCCGAACAGCTAAAGGCACAAAGTCTTGCCGTACCTTTATTGTTTAGTTACCGACTAAATTTAAACAATGACCTTTTACTTCAGTCTGGAATGGGAATCCAAGTTACATATGTGTTATCAAGTGTTGGAAAAACGGTGAATGGTACTTATAGTACTTCTGGCTACTACCCTTTGCATGGGGATAATTTTGTTGTGGAAGAAGGGCCTGGGTTTCAGACTTATTCAATGGAGCAGACCAATCACTACAAGCATAATATAGGCTTGTCGGCTGTTGCCAATATTGAACTCGCTTACCGTATTAATTCAAAGTTTAGAATTGCGGTAGGTCCTTATTTCGAATATCAAGTGTTCTCCGAGAATTTAGGTAATGTTTCTTTAACGTCATATCATGTACAAGATGTTAAGAATGCGTCTGTAAGTTATGATGGGGTGATGAATTCTGATCAGGTAGCTAGTGTTAACCGTATCGCATTGGGTGGACGTATGGCGCTGGTTTATTGCATCGAACCCAAACGTTAAATGTTATTACCAATATGGGTATTGTGTATAACTAATACGTAATGTCATTTTTGTTACTATAATCTATATGATTAGGTATGTTATACAAGACAAGGAGTTTGCAATATAAAAGGAATTGGTATATCAAGAAATAGAGTGAATAACATAAAAATAGGGGTTTAGAGTCTTATAAACCTGCCGTGTTAGGTTGGTGCGGCAGATGGGATCATTATTTGATTTATTTAAATCATTTAAAAATAGAGTTTTTATCTGCCGTTAGGATCAACTATTTGATTATATGGCATTACGTATTATCAATGCTGAGCTGGGGTGTAAAAAGTAACGGTAGTGACTTGTTTGCCTGAATGGATATAGGCATGTTGTTTATAGGATAATAGGCTATAAAAGACACCATTTACATGTCAGAAGCTAAAAGATAAATCTTTAAACGTGAGATATTTCAAACTGGTAGGGGTTACCCTTCATCTAAACAATAGAGAGAAGTTTTAGCTGGCAATATTTATTCGATGTATAAGTGGAAGGGAAACTACTAAGGTGTTGCTGTAGTTTATGGTTTGTTTAAGCTTATTTAATTAGAGACGATAGTGCGTAGATGCAATTACATGCATTGTTAAGGTAAATTAGGTATTTCCTATGTTGTTTATGTTTGGAGTGAAAAACAATGATGCATGCGCTTCTTGGCTTACTAACACTGGAGTTATTCACTAGTGTTACCAGAGTTTAATTGTTTGTAGTATGTTACTTATCACCCAATCGTTTTGCTTTGCGTTGTGCAATAAAACTTATTACAATTAACTGCATGGCGTGATAAATCATTACGGGTACTAAAAAAATACCTTGACTGGCCATGTTGCCAAATAATACCTTGGCCATGACACTGCCATGTACCAACGATTTTTTTGAGCCGCAGAACAAGGCTGTGATTTTATCTTCTTCCTTAAATTGAAATAGAGTACTTATTTTATCTAAAATGAAATAGGTAATACCAAAAAGTATCATCACAGCTACCCCTATCAGTAATAAATCCATCACCCCAATAGACGTAAATAGACCACTTAGGAATGATTTACTAAAGCTATTGTAGACAATGGTTAGTATTATTGTTTTATCAAATAAGGTTAGTTTTGAACTGTGTTTTTTTGCCCATCCACCCAATGCCTTATTGAGCAATAAACCCATAATTACGGGCAGTAAAATACTTACAAATAGTTTGATGAGGATGGAGTAGAAGTCAAAGGGTGTGTCGCCACCACTCATAAATAAACCCATCCAGAAGGGGGTGATGAAAATGCCGAGGATGCCCGATAAACTGGCGTTAAAGATGGCAGCCGGTACGTTTCCACGGGCTATACTCACCATCACCACCGATGAGGATACGGTGGAGGGTAGGGCGGCCAAAAAAAAGATGGATAACCAGATTAATTCGCTGTTGGGACTGCTTATAAATGGGCGAGTCATAATAACCAGTAGTGGAAATAAAACAAAAGTGGTGAGTTGCGTGGCAAGGTGTAGGCGGTAGTTACTTACGCCTTTCATCATTTGTTTGGGACTGAGTTTTAGTCCGTAGAAAAAGAAGATAAATGAAATGCCGATGCTGGTGATGTTGTCTAACGACCAGGTGCCTTGGTAATTTCCCAAAGTAGGGTACGCCCATGCCAAAATAATCATGGCGATTAGTCCGAGTATAAATGGGTCAATTTTTTTAAGAATCACTGGCAGATTAACTAGAGTGTGAAGTTGTGTTTTTCTTGTTGCCAAATTTAATCAAAGTTTAGCAGGGCAACAAAGTTAGCCGTGCGTGATTATAGACTTTAGTTATTCAGCGGATATTGAGGTAGGAAGTAACTCAAGTGTTGATGTGTTTTATTTTGCTCAAGCCGCAACGGCTTTTACTTTCTTCCTTCAGTCGAAGAAAGTAAACAAAGAAGACCGCGGCTACAGCACTCACTTACCCACTATTGCTTTGTTGGTGAGCCAGAAAGAACTCGCTTCGCTCAAACAGCTTTCTGTCTTTCCATCAACTTCAGCTAGTGGGTCCCAAGCTGCGTTGGTGAGGTCGAAAAAACTTTGCACTAGTGAAAAAAGAATAGATTTTACTGATATAGAGTTTAGTTCTGTTTAGAGTCATGCTGCAACCTTCATTTTATCATGTTGTTAGCTGTTAATTGCTGTGTTGTGGGGGAGGTGTTTGTAATAAAGATGGTGGCAGTTGTGTGTTTTAGGTAGTAAGTTGCAAATAGCTCAAGGCTATTTGCAACTTTACTGTTACCTATTGCATAAATAACATAGGCAGTTGCAACTTTACTGGTGCCTGTTGTATAAATGATATAACCTTTTGCAACAATGAGGAAGGCTATAGCATAACTAACATTGGCAGTTGCAACTTTATTGATGCCTACTGCATGAATGAGGATGCCTGTTGCATCTATAAGGTAGGCAGCTGTATATTAATTGTAGTAATTAATAAACTTGAGGCTACTTACTGTTTTGTATTGGGGGCTAGTTGAGCCATATACCGATTTGATATATGTTTTTACATCGCTTGCAATATCTACTAGGCCTACATTGCTTTTATACATCACTTCGTTACGGGTTATGCGGGCATTGTTTAAAGGTATTTCGGCATTGATAACAGCTGTGTTTTTGGTTTTTAAATCGGTGTATAGGGCTGTTAGAGCTGAGGTCTTTAAATCGGCTTCGTTAGGGGCGTATTGAGGAACAGACGCTAGTAGTTTGATGAGTTTATCTAGGTTGTCTAAACGACTATCGTAACTCATTTGAGAGGTTGATATTTCAATAATTTTTTTACCAGCATCGGCTGCCACTTTTTTTTCTTCTTCTGTTTTTTTAGGGTTTGCCCGTCTGCCTTGAAGCTTGCGAACGATTGTTTTTGCCGAGTCGTTTACTTCTTGTGTGGTATCAGATGCTTTAAGGGCGTTGCTTACACGAGTAATGAACTTATCAAACTGTTTGAATGCGGTAACTCTTGCCGACACGGCGTTTTTTAACGCAGCTGTAAGGGTGTTAACCGTAGATAGACTGTTTTTAGCTGCGGTAGCTTGAGTTTGTAAGGCAGCAATTTTTAGGGCTGCTTTGTTTGGGTTGTAGGTAGTGCCGTAGGAGGTGCAGTTGATAATAAGTTTATCGAAATTTGCTGCGTTACGGTTGTGACCTTGGTCGGTTGTGTTTGCCATAAATTTATTGTTAATGATTAATTGTTAGATAAATAACTAAACGAAAAATAATAAATTGTTTTGATATATTACAAGTGTTAGGGTCGTTATTTTTGATGGTTAGATGTATTTCCTATCTAATTGCTAGTTGTTTTCCTGGAGCTCTACTGTTTGTGGGGTGTTGGTGGGGGTTTCTGTTTTGTTAACGTTGATGTATGATAACATGTGGTTAAAACTAAATTGGTTCTCTTTTTTGATTAAAAGAGGTTTTGTGTTGTTGTATAAGTCGATAAGGCATTTGCAATTAGAGTCTTTAAATAGGCGTTGAACTTCGATGTTTTGGTCTAAATCGGAGTTCATAAAGGTGCTTAGTTTGTCGATGTTTAAATATTTTTTGTCGAGTTTTTGAAGACCGGTGTTTTTCTCAAGTAATTGGCCTTCGGGCGTTCCGCTATTGGTAACAAATAGGAAGGTGCGCAAGAGTATGATTCCCTCTACAAGGTCGGCTCTTATATATCCGGCCTTATTACCAAAAAACGAGAATTCAATTAAGAGTCTTTTGTTGGTGTCGTACGCTATTTTGGGGTTTAAAAGTGAATAAAAAAGTTGTTGGTGAACTATTCCTGGCCAAAAACAATCGATGCGCTCTGCTAAGCGATTTAAGGCGTGGGTTTGTATATATACTTTTAAGGGTGTTTCGGCAAAAGGGCTTTTATAACCTAAATCTGCGGGTTTAATACTTAGCCATGTGGGCTCTATGTTGTCATGAACCCATCCCACACGTCTGGCCGGGCGTGTGCCTTCTTCGAGTCTTACATTAATAACTTCGGGTGAAACGCAATACATTTGAATAACGTTCTCTATTTTGGCTGGGTGTGTTTTGGGAGGCACTATTTTGTGTATACTCCAATACAGTAATTTACCCATATTGCTTTCTAAGTGGTGGAAACCATGCAATACTAAATGTAGTTGAAAGCTTGATTTTTCGAAGATGGCATCCCTGTCGATACATTGGTTAAGAGCGGCTTTAACTTTATCGGATTGTTTGAAGTGTAGAGCGTTAATGTGCGTAATTAAGTTATAGATTGTTAACACTACCGTGTAATAGTCGGCAAGTGTTACTTCAAAGGTTGATGGAGATAAGGTGATGGTTTCTCTTTTTAAAATGTTGGGCAATATGGCTTTCATATCTATTAAATAGATAGGTGGTATTTTATGATTGGGCGCAGCCATAATCTTAAACGGAGTGTTACGGTATAAATAAATTAGGTTTAGCGTTTCG
>QKIO01000066.1 GCA_003251015.1 Bacteroidales bacterium | reverse complement strand
AAAGGTTTGATGGTTGGATGGATGTGTAAATCAAAAAAACTCATTTTTCATAGGTTTATATTCAAAATGTATGGGTTACTTACATTTAGTATAGTAAAAATATCATTTTAATATGGGTATTGCAATACTAGTTGTATAGATAGAGTGTGTTTTAACCTTAACATAACACGTTAATAATAAGTTAACGATTAAAAAAAAAATAGAGTCGAAAATAGTTACTTCTCTTATAGCTTTAGGCTGTTGGCTTTTTAGGTATTCTTTGGTGCCTTTGTTAATCCAATTTAAAAACCTCCCTGCTTGCGGAAAGTTAGAAATAACACCGTGGCACACTTTCCGAGCTTGCGGAAAGTTAGAAATAACACCGTGGCACACTTTCCGAGCTTGCGGAAAGTTGGAAATAAAGTCTTGGCACGTTTTCCCTAGTTGCGGAAAGTTAGAAATAAAGTCGTGGCACACTTTCCGAGCTTGCGGAAAGTTGGAAATAAAGTCTTGGCACGTTTTCCCTAGTTGCGGAAAGTTAGAAATACAACTGTGGCACACTTTCCCAGCTTGCGGAAAGTTAGAACCATAAGCATTTGGCATTTTCCGCACTTGCGGACTAGTAATAATGGGCGAGATGGACCACATGGACGGACTTTCTTGCTTTATAACTTAAAATGTTATATGTTTGTGTCGCTACTCCTGCGAGAGGAGCGAACCTCTAAGGGCGTTAAACCATGGTTTAACGCCCTTAGTTAGTTTTTATAAGGTATTTACCAGTATTAATGAGTATCAACACCCCTTTTCTTTTGGTCATAACTCACCAAACCACGTAAAGTCTAACAACTCTCACCGTTTCTTCTTACAATACCTTTTTACTAACTTATGAACTACCACTAAACTGCATAAGAAAAGAAGTTGTAGGTGTGGATTTATGAGTGGCTAAAGCAAAAAACAGAAGATAATCTCTCACTTTTAACCTATCATTCGTTATTTTATTAGAGTTATAAATGCCTAAAATTTAAACGACTACGTAAATGCATCATGTTGTAAATCTACTCATTCTACTTAGTTTTAATCAAGTGAAGGATGTAGAAACGTATTTGTCTCTTAAAGAAAAATTCAAGCTCAAAGAAGTGTTTGAAAATGAGTTGAGAACTGATGTATTCAAAGAATATGACATATTGTAGTTAGTGCAATAAAGTTAACTTTTTATGGCTTATGGACTGGGAGGAAGTTAGGCACAAGATAAAGTTATACGATGCTGAAAAAGTTCATTCTAAACATTGAACCCAAAGTGTTTTGCTTTAAATTAATATGGATGTATAGCTTTCCAAAGTACAGCCTTATTTTTTTGTATGGTTACCTTTTCGATTGCCCAAGAGTAACCTAGTTCAAATGCTTGTACACTATTCATAACCCCGAAGATATACACCCATACGAAGCCAGTGGTTTGATATATAATTAATAGAAGGTGTTATAAGTTAATCAACTTTAACAACCTTTAAGAAACTTCTGTAAAGAAGCTTTCGTTATAAGGGTAAATTAAATAACTAAAATTCATTTCTAATGATTAAAAGATTCTTAACAGTTTCTGTCTTTGCTTTATTAGTAGGAGTTATTCCTATGTCGGCTCAAATTTCTAAGTTTAAAGCGTTGTTTTTGTTGAATTTTGCTCAAAATACTGAGTGGACTAATAACAGCTCTGATAATCTAATTATTACTGTTGTAGGTGATAGTGAGGTTGCAGAAGCTCTTAAGGCTGCTACTCAATCTAAGAAGGTTGGAAATAGAGACGTTGTTGTGAAGGAGGTGAGCAGTATTAAATTGGTTGAAAACACACACATGCTTTATTTGAGTGAGTCTAAAAGCAGACAGGTTAGTGAGTTTAGGTCGGTTAATACCCTTGTTATTACTGGTCAAGATGGTTTGTGTTCCTCAGGAGCCGATATTTGTTTTAAAGAACAAGATGGCAAACTGCGTTTTGAAATCAGTACTAGAAACATCAATGCAAAAAAATTGAACATTACCAGTAAGCTAGTTACGTTAGGTATTCCTTCCAACTAAAAACAAGAATAGATTGTACAACTGTGTAGATGAGGTTTTTAGTAGCTTCATCTATACAGTTTTTTTATGTCTTGTTGCAAACAAAAGTGACGTTTGATTGTATTAATACTTTAATCATATAAAGAATTTAAGATGAAAACAGCCTTGAACGTTAAATGGACCGGAAATTTATCCTTCGAAACAGAAATAGCAGGTCATAAGTTAATTATTGATGCCGGTGTGGAAAGTGGAGGTGATGATAAGGGTGTTCGCCCTAAGCCTCTTATGCTTGCGGCCTTGGCCGGTTGTTCAGGTATGGATGTGGTGTCTGTTCTAAAAAAGATGAGGGTCGATATTGAAGACTTGCAGATTAGTGTAGAAGGTGATATGACTGAAGAGCATCCTAAATATTACCAAACCATGCACGTTATTTATCAGTTTAAAGGTAAGGACTTGCCTGTTGATAAACTTCAAAAAGCCATTGATTTATCTATGGAGCAATATTGTGGTGTGGTTGCATTGTATAAAAAAGCGATCACTGTAACTACAGAGATTCGATTAGTCTAAAACTTACATAATGGATATAGGAGGTGTTTCTAATACGGAAACACCTCCTTTGCATTTTATTTTATTGGTTTATGTTCGTCTTTCATCGTTTTTGTGTTAAGAAAGATCTAAAAACCATTTAAACTATATCATTTTTCTTATTTTTGTCCAAAATTTAGCTGTGAAAATACATTCTGATTTATCTTCTTTTAATGCAATACGTCCCGTTGTAACGCTGGGTATGTTTGATGGTGTGCATATTGGGCATCGCAAATTACTAGGACAATTGGTGAGTAAAGCTAAAGAAATAGATGGTGAGTCGGTTGTAATTACGTTTTGGCCGCATCCACGCATGGTTTTAAAACAAGGTGTGGATGAGTTACGTTTTTTAACCTCACCCGAGGAACGAACTGTTTTATTTAGCCAATTGGGCATCGACCATTTAGTTTTGTTGCCTTTTACCAAGGATCTTGCTGCTCTTACTGCCGAAGAATTTATTTCCGATATCTTAGTTGATAAATTAAAAATAGCTCATCTTTTAATAGGGTTTAATCATCGGTTTGGTCGAGATAAGATTCATCAGTTTGATCAATATCAGGCATTTGCTCGCCAATACAATTTTCAGGTTTCACAATTCGAAGCTGTGTTGAGTGAAGGCTTGCAAACGAGTTCATCACACGTGCGAAATCATTTGCTGGCGGGTGATGTTGTGAATGCCAATAAGATATTGGGATATAGATATACTATCTCAGGACAAGTTATAGGAGGTAAACGTTTGGGGCGTAGTATTGGATTTCCAACTGCAAATGTGGAAGTGGAGGAACGTTACAAACTCATTCCACCTGATGGTGTTTATGCTTGTTTCGTCAGAGTTGAAGGTCATATCTTTCAAGGGATGTTAAATATAGGTTATCGACCCACTGTTAATCAACATATTGATCATCGTACGCTGGAGGTACATATCTTTGATTTTAATAGAGATATTTATTCTGAAGTAATTCAACTCGAATTTGTAACGCGGGT
This sequence comes from Bacteroidales bacterium, assembly GCA_003251015.1. Classification (GTDB taxonomy): domain Bacteria; phylum Bacteroidota; class Bacteroidia; order Bacteroidales; family Marinilabiliaceae; genus SZUA-582. Next base: position 9,771 of record QKIO01000066.1, on the reverse strand, counting down.
AAGAGATGAAGCTAAATTCGATACTATTGATGCCCTAAAATCACAGTTGATAAACGACGAAAAAGCTATCCGAATGATTTTATCAGAGCAGTAATTGTATATTATTGGCTAACAGTCTTTTTTTTATTTGTAATTTTACCAACTTAACATATAGCAACTTAGATATATAACAATATGGATTTTAAAGTAGCAGACTTAGCTTTGGCCGAATATGGTCGCAAAGAGATTTCAATTTCAGAGATTGAAATGCCTGGTTTAATGGCACTACGTGCAAAATATGGTGCAAGCAAACCATTAAAAGGTGCACGTATCATGGGTTCTTTACACATGACCATTCAAACCGCCGTTTTAATTGAGACTCTGGTTGAATTGGGCGCAGAGGTACGTTGGTGTAGTTGTAATATCTACAGTACACAAGATCATGCAGCGGCAGCTATTGCTAAGGCTGGTGTGCCTGTTTTTGCTTGGAAAGGTGAAACCTTAGAAGAGTATTGGTGGTGTACCGAGCGCGCTCTTGATTTTGGAGGTGGCAAAGGCCCACAAATGATAGTAGACGATGGTGGTGATGCAACTTTATTAATTCATAAAGGAGTTCAGGCTCTCGCTGATCCGTCTATTTTAGAAAAGGATTATAGTGCAGAAGGCGAAGATTATCAGGAATTAATGAATTTGGTGAAAACCACATTTACTGCTGATCCTCAACGTTGGACTAACGTGGCTAAAGATATTAAAGGGGTTAGTGAAGAAACAACTACTGGCGTTCACCGTTTATACCAAATGATGGAACGTGGTGAGTTATTATTCCCTGCAATTAACGTAAACGATTCGGTTACAAAATCTAAATTTGACAACCTTTACGGCTGTAGAGAAAGTTTGGCCGATGGTATCAAACGTGGTACTGATGTTATGGTAGCTGGTAAAGTCGTGGTGATTTGTGGTTATGGTGATGTGGGTAAAGGGTGTGCGCAAAGCATGAGTGGTTTTGGTGCTCGTGTTATTGTTACCGAAATTGACCCTATTTGTGCGCTACAAGCTGCTATGGAAGGTTATCAAGTTTGTCCTATAGAAGATGTAGTTGGTATTGCTGATATTTTTGTGACAACCACAGGAAATAAAGATGTAATTACCATTGGGCATATGGAAAATATGAAAGACCAAGCTATTGTATGTAATATTGGCCATTTCGATAATGAAATTCAAGTAACTGCTTTAGATAATTACCCTGGCATTAAAGAAATAAATATTAAACCTCAGGTAGATCAATTTGTTTTTCCTGATGGTCACAGTATCATTTTGCTTTCTCGTGGTCGTTTGGTAAATCTTGGTAATGCAACTGGCCACCCAAGTTTTGTGATGAGTAATTCATTTACAAATCAAACATTAGCACAAATAGAATTGTGGCAAAATGATTATGAAGTTGGTGTATACGTTTTACCTAAACATCTAGATGAAGAAGTAGCACGTTTACATTTGGCGAAGTTGGGTGTTAAACTAACTGTTTTAACAGAATCGCAGTCTGCATATACTGGCATTCCTGTTCAAGGACCTTATAAGGCTGATACGTATCGTTACTAGTAATAATAGTTTATTTAAAAGCGAGGATTACCACTATGGTAGTCCTCGCTTTTTTATTTAAAAGAGTGAAAAAGCAATCGTTAAACCAGCCATCACCACCGAAACCATTGTCATTAGTTTAATTAAGATGTTGAGCGATGGACCTGATGTATCTTTAAACGGATCACCTACCGTATCGCCAACAACTCCAGCTTTATGCGTGTTGCTGCCCTTACCACCATAGTTGCCTTTTTCTATGTATTTTTTAGCGTTGTCCCATGCTCCACCTGCATTATTTAGCATCACGGCTAATGTAAAGCCTGTTGTTAGTCCTCCAACTAATAAACCAATTACACCTGCAACGCCAAGTATGAGCCCTACAAGAATTGGAACAGCAATTGCCAATAAGGATGGCATTAGCATTTCTTTTTGGGCACCTTTGGTTGAAATGGCTACACATTTTGCATACTCTGGAGTGGCTGTGCCCTCCATAATACCAGGTATATCTCTAAACTGTCGACGTACTTCATCCACCATGGCACCTGCTGCACGACCAACCGCTTTCATCGTCATTGCACAAAACACGAATGACATCATTGCACCAATAAATAGCCCTCCTAATACCATAGGGTTAAATAAGGATAAATCATAATAGGATACAAAATCTTTCATTTGTGCATCGCCGAGACTTGTCAATCCTGTGGCGTCTAAAAATGCTTGTCCTTTAGCTGGCACTTTGCCTAGCCAAAGTCTAATCTCTTCCATATATGCTGCCAGAAGTGCCATTGCAGTTAATGCCGCAGACCCAATGGCAAAACCTTTCCCAGTAGCTGCAGTGGTGTTTCCTAACATATCTAAGGCATCGGTTCGCTCTCTTACCTCATGGGGTAGTCCAGCCATTTCAGCATTGCCACCGGCGTTGTCAGCAATAGGACCAAAGGCATCCGTAGCTAATGTAATGCCTAGTGTGGATAACATACCCACTGCCGCAAATCCAATGCCATACACGCCCGAAGGGAAGTCTGTGAAGCCTCCTGCAAATCCATACGAAGCGATAATGCCTGCCACAATAACCATTACAGGCACCCACGTACTAAACATTCCCACAGCTATTCCGTCAATAATAGTTGTAGCAGGTCCCTGTTGAGCTTGTTGAGCAATGCCGCGTGTGGGTTTGTATTCGTCGGAGGTGTAATATTCTGTTGCTTGACCAATTAACACACCTGCTGTTAACCCTGCCACAACAGAGCCAAATATACCCCAGCTAATCCAATCGTAATTGGCCATGATGGCTAAGCTTAATAAGATTAATATAGAACTGCCTCCTGTTCCAATTAATAGAGCTTTGAGTAAGCTTTTTTGAGAAGCAGAATCTTTTGTGCGCACCATAAAAATACCAACAATGGATAATATAATGCCTAGGGATGCAACTATCATTGGTGCTAAGATGGCCTTTAGTTGTAATTCACTGGTTAGCCCTGGTAGTGCTGCACCAAGTGCCGCTGTGGCCAATATCGACCCGCAGTATGATTCGTATAAATCAGCACCCATTCCTGCTACATCACCCACATTGTCACCTACATTATCGGCTATGGTAGCTGGATTACGTGGGTCATCTTCAGGGATGCCGGCTTCTACTTTACCTACTAAATCGGCTCCAACATCGGCCGCTTTTGTAAATATACCACCTCCCACGCGTGCAAATAATGCCTGTGTGGATGCACCCATACCAAATGTTAGCATCGTTGCTGTTATTTCTATCATTTTGTGATGGTCGGTTGTGCCAGGTCTTACAAATTCTAGACCCATAAAGTGTAATCCGTGGTTTAGATTATCTGGCGTAAAAATCACCTCGCTCAAAAACCAAAACCAAAGAGCTATGTCTAATAAACCAAAGCCAACAACGATGAGTCCCATAACGGCACCACTTCTGAAAGCGACTTTTAGTCCTCTGTTTAATGATATTGATGCGCCTTGAGCCGTGCGAGCAGAAGCATAGGTGGCGGTTTTCATTCCTAGATAACCACATAAGCCAGAGAAGAAACCGCCTGTTAAGAAGGCTATCGGTACAAAAGGATTCTGAACTCCCATATACGCTAACCCACCCAGTAGTATAACCAGTATGAGAAATACTTTACCAACAACTTTGTATTGACTCGATAAGTACGCCATGGCGCCCTCACGCACATATTGTGCAATTTCTTTCATTCTGTCGGTTCCTTCCGACTCTTTCATCATGGTTTTGAAAAAATACCAGGCAAAAATCAAGGCTGTAATAGAGGCTAGTGGGATTAGCCAAAAGATTGAAGTCATCATAGTTACTTAGATTTAGTTTGTCTTGTTCTAAATAATGTCATCATATAGAGATTTAGTGCAGTTGTGTAAATCACTATGTTGATGATATTTGCGTTTTACTAAATCCAAGTTAATAAAAAAGTATCTTAAAGCCTTGGGCTGATAGTTATTTAGCTTGCGTATAAATTATAACTTACAAACTTGGATAATCTTTAGTGAGTTGCTGAGCTACTGTTTTGGGGTAGATATCAATCATACATTTCTTTTTTTCATTTAGTTTACATTCTACATTACCATCTTTTGTGCACGGACGGCATGGTAAATCCACCTCTAATACTTTCATCTTTGGGTTCGATGGAAATCCAAATGCTGTTGGTCCAATTAAGGCACTTCCTGGTTTTTGAAATAAGTCAGCAGCATGCAAAAAACCGGTGTCACCGCTAATAACATATGTAGAATGCCAAATGGCACAAAAACTCTCCATGAGGGAGGTCTTTCCAGCTAGATTAATAACTCTTGATGGAGCAACACTTTTTAGCTCATCACAAAAAGCATCAGTGGGGCCACCTAATACAACAAAGTGATAATCCTCCTTGAGTTGTATTAACTCTTTCCAGTGATTTATAGGCCATCTTTTTAAATCCCACGCCGCAGAAGGCACAAGTGTAACCCATTTTTGGCCAGCAGGTATTTGTGATGTGATAAGCGTTGCTATCTTCTCTTCGGTAGTACTTGGAAAATGCCAATCATTAAAAGGGGTATTAAACTCATTGATGTCCCATTTTTTTAATGGGTTTTGAAATGATGCTAATGCTTTAAAAGGGTTTGGAAGTTTATTGATGCCAAATTTAAAAAGTAATAGTCGGTGAAACCGGTGTTTGAGTCGAGTGATGAGGTTTGGTTTACTTTTAAACCACGGCGCAAGTATTCCTTTGAGAATGTTAGATCTAATATTGCTGTGAGCATCATAAATGTGTGAGTAGTCCTGTTTCTTTAGTGATAATCCTAATTTAAAGATGCCAAATAACCCGCCTTTGCGATCAAACTCCCATATTTTGTCAATTCGTGGATCTATTCTTAGTAATGACGCTAAGTCTGATCTTACGATCCAGTGTACTTCTGCATGGGGATACTTGTTTTTAATACCAGTGATCACCGACATACATTGTATAATATCCCCAATTGAGCTTAATCGTATTATTAGAATCTTCTCCATTTTACGTCTTAAATATTGTCCTCACTTTTATACTTTATCGTGAGATTTTATTTTTTCAGCAAAATTAGTAAACTATATTGAATATTAACTTTCATAAGCCAAGCTTAAAGATCTTATAGAGCAAAAAAATCCCCGTTGCTGTAACGAGGATTATTTAAATATCTATTATTCTATGGATAAAAAGTTAACTGTGTATCAAAATTACAAGTTTATTATCCTTGCATTCTGCTATACCACTTTTGCATTTAAAAAAATCTTCGTGCCCACTTTTTGCAATTACCCTTATTTTTCCGGCTCCAAGGGTTGTAATAATAGGGGCATGGTTTTTTAAAATTGTGAATTGTCCCATATCTCCAGGTACAGTTACAAGACCTACAGTGCCGTTATAGATTTGTTTTTCAGGTGTTACAATTTCGCAATGAAGATCCATAGTTTATTTTTTTGCTTGTTCTAATAATTTCTCACCTTTTTCAATGGCTTGTTCAATATTACCCACTAAGTTAAATGCAGCCTCTGGATATTTATCTACTTCACCGTCAAGAATCATATTAAACCCTTTTATGGTATCTTCAATAGAAACTAGTACGCCAGGTAATCCCGTAAATTGTTCTGCCACAAAGAATGGTTGAGATAAGAAACGCTGTACTCTACGAGCACGGTGTACTACCAATTTATCATCTTCAGAAAGCTCCTCCATACCAAGGATGGCAATAATATCTAGCAATTCTTTATATCGTTGTAAGATTTCGATAACGCGTTGTGCTGTTCTATAATGCTCCTCTCCAACGTATTCTGGCGTTAGCATACGAGAAGTAGAATCTAATGGATCTACCGCTGGATAAATACCTAGCTCAGCAATCTTACGACTTAATACCGTTGTAGCATCTAAGTGAGCAAATGTAGTTGCTGGTGCGGGATCTGTTAAATCATCTGCAGGCACGTAAACAGCTTGTACTGATGTGATTGATCCGTGCTTTGTAGAGGTAATACGTTCTTGTAAAGCTCCCATCTCGGATGATAGTGTAGGTTGGTATCCTACCGCTGAAGGCATACGCCCTAAAAGAGCTGATACTTCAGAACCCGCTTGCGTAAAACGGAATATATTATCCACAAAAAGTAATACATCACGGCCTTCACCTGTTCCATCACCGTCTCTAAAGCTTTCGGCAATAGTTAAGCCAGATAGTGCAACACGAGCACGAGCTCCTGGTGGTTCATTCATCTGACCAAAAACCATGGTTACTTGTGATGTATCTAATGCCTTTTTATCAACCTTTGAAAGATCCCATCCGCCTTCTTCCATCGATTTCTTAAACTCGTCACCATAATTTACAATGCCAGACTCAATCATCTCACGAAGAAGGTCATTGCCCTCACGGGTACGCTCTCCAACTCCAGCAAACACAGATAATCCATTATGTCCTTTCGCAATATTATTAATAAGCTCTTGTATGAGTACTGTTTTTCCTACTCCAGCACCCCCAAACAAACCAATTTTTCCTCCTTTAGCATAAGGCTCAATAAGGTCAATAACTTTAATACCTGTAAATAGAATTTCTGACTCAGTTGATAAATCATCAAACGCTGGGGGAGCCTTATGTATTGGACTACCACCTTCTTTACTCACCGCACCAATGCCATCAATTGCTTCACCAATCACATTTAACAAACGCCCTTTTACATTAGAACCTGCGGGTACTATAATTGGGCTGCCTAGTGGAGTTACTTGCAGTCCTCTTGTTAGCCCATCTGTTGAGTCCATTGAGATACAGCGAATAGTGCTTTCTCCAATGTGTTGTTGACATTCTATTATAATGGTGGTGTTATCATCTTTTTCGATGGCTAATGCATCTAATATATTAGGTAGTTCTTGGTCTTGAAGGTCGAAACTTACATCAACTACCGGCCCTACTATTTGAATGATGGTGCCCTTAATTTTTTCCATACAACGTTTAATTTTATCTTGTAAAAGATACAAATAATTGTTTATTATCTAATTCGTTCAATGAGTTTTAATGCAAAACCTGCTAACTCAATCTTAATTTTCTCATCTCCATTCACCTGTTCAAGAGCTTTCATGCCCTCTTCGTAATAGTAGATCATTTTATTTTTAATTAGTTCTTCAACGCCTACTTCCTGATAAATGCTTTTTACAGACTTAATCTTCTCCTCAGCATCAAATAGGTCCTTTTGTATCCAATCTTTTAATTGATTATGAGTTTTTCCAGATGACAATTGTAACGCATTAATAAGTAAAAATGTTTTCTTGTTTGCTAAAATATCTCCGCCAATAGCTTTGCCAAAACTTTCTGTGTCACCAAAAGAGTCTAAATAGTCATCTTGCAATTGAAACCCAATACCTATGTTGATTCCAAATTGATACAGTAATTGAGCTTGGGTTTCGTTGGCTCCACCTATCAAAGCACCGCCTTTTAAACTGGCCGCGAGAAGCACTGCTGTTTTTAGACGAATCATCTCAATGTATTCATCAATACTCACATCGTCTCTCTTTTCAAATTCCATGTCGTATTGTTGTCCTTCACAAACCTCCAATGCTGTTTGGTTGAATAAAGGTAAAATTGCGCTTAGTAATGGTGCTGGAAGTTTAGCAATGTATTGATACGCTTTTATTAACATGGCATCACCAGATAGAATGGCTGTATTGGTATCCCATTTTATATGTACCGTAGGCTGGTTACGTCGTACCAAGGCATTATCCATCACGTCATCGTGCAATAACGTAAAATTATGAAAGATTTCAAAACCCAATGCTGGTTGTAATGCTTGAGAAATATCATCATTAAACAATTCACAAGCAGCTAGGCATAACACAGGACGAATGCGTTTACCACCAATGCCCATAATATAGTCGATGGGTTCGTATAAGCCCATAGGGCTGTTAGCAAATGCTTGTTCGGCTAGTGTTTGTTCTACTTTATTTTGGAGTTCGGTAATGCGTTGCATGCTTCTTTTTTAATGGTTTTCTTTTTCTGTATCACTGGTTCCTTCAATAATGAGGTCATCTAACTCAATGTCTTCATCTTCATTATATATTTGTAGTAAGGGCTCTTTAAACGATTGGTTTGTTAAATGGCGCTCAAGTGATAGTAATAATGAGGGCAATAGAATTAAGTTACTAAACATGGCAATCAATAAGGTGATTGCTACTAATATACCTAGAGCTACTGTACCTCCAAACTGTGAAACGCTAAATATTCCAAAACCAAAAAAGAGAATGATGGAGGTGTAAATCATGCTTACTCCAGTTTCTTTAATAGCAAGAACCACAGCTGCTCGGATACTCCAATTGGTATCTGTTAATTCTTGTCGGTATTTTGCTAAGTAATGAATGGTGTCATCCACCGAAATGCCAAAGGCAATACTAAAAACTAATATGGTTGATGGTTTAATGGGGATGTGAAAAAATCCCATTAATGCAGCAGTCATTATCAACGGAAATATATTGGGTATAAGTGATACCAGTACCATTCGTTTCGATTTGAACAACCAAGCCATTAACGATGATATCAACAAGACTGCTAATAGTAGAGAGGTGAATAAATTGCGAATCAAGTATTCAGTGCCTTTAAAGAATACCACGCTAGCTCCTGTTAACATGGTTTTGTATTTGTCAGACGGAAAGATAGATTCAATGGTTTCTCTGATTCTTGTTTCTAACACAACCATATTTGTGGTGCCCACATCTTTCATCCTAAAACTCATGCGAGCTATCTGTTTTGTACTGTCAACAAAGTTTGAAACAATACCTTTTTGATGACCCATATTGCTTTTGCCCACATACGAAAGGATGAAATTACGCTCCTGATTTTCTGGTATCCCATAATAGCTTTCTTTCCCATTGTAGAATGATTGACGTGCAAATTTTATAACCTGAACCAAGGAAAGTGGTTTTGATATTTCCTCAAAATCGGACAATTTTTCTTGTAGGTTATCCAATTTTCGTAGGTTGCTTGCTTGCAATACGCCGTTGGGTTTATTGGTGTTAATAATAATCTCTAGCGGCATCAGTCCGCTAAAGCTATTTTCAAAAAACTTCAAGTCTTGATATAACGGATTTTCATGTGGGATATCATCCAACATATAACCCGTTGTTTTAATTCGAGAGACACCCCATAACCCAATAACTAGTAGGCTTATGGTGATAATATACACAGCCTTCCTGTGGTTTAATGATATTTTAACCAGTAGATTAACTGCTTTAGTCATCGTTTGGTTATCAAGATGTTTGGTGTGTTTTTCTTTGGGGTCGGTTAAAAAACTAAATACAATAGGGATTAAAAGAATGCTTAGAATAAAAATGACAATAATATTAATTGATGCGATTACCCCAAACTCAACCAAGATGGCACTGCTTGTAAATACAAACGTTGCAAAACCAGCCGCAGTGGTGAGATTTGTAAATAAGGTTGCATTTCCTACTTTACGAATGACGCGCTGTAGAGCTTTAATCTTGTTTTGATGCTTGCGGTATTCTTGATGGTATTTGTTAAGTAGAAATACAGAATTGGGAATGCCTATTACAATAATTAACGGCGGTATCATGCCAGTTAAGATGGTTATTTTATAACCAAACATGGCTTGAATGCCAAGTGCCCAAACCACTGCAATAGCTACTACTAACATAGAAAATAGGACAGCCTTAAACGACCTAAAAAATAAAAATATAATTAATGCCGTGACGCCAA
>QKIO01000027.1 GCA_003251015.1 Bacteroidales bacterium | reverse complement strand
CATAGGCAACGAAGGCAAACAAATTTTCAAATTTGCCATTCCCATGATATTTGGAAATCTACTACAACAACTCTACCAAGTTATTGACAGCATTATTGTTGGCAACTACCTCGGCAAAGAAGCTTTAGCAGCTGTAGGCGCATCCTTCCCCATATTTTACACCCTCATCGCTTTTGTAATAGGCATTGGCAGTGGAGCTACCGTGGTAATAAGTCAATATTTTGGAGCAAAAGACAATGAGAAAGTCAAAAAAGCCATTGATACCGTTTTTATCTTCCTTTTTTTCGCCTCTATTGTTACTAGTGTTATAGGCATCACTTTTAGTGAAGAGATTTTTAGAATGCTGCACGTTGAAGAAGCTATTATACCTACCGCCACCTCTTACTTTAACGTGTACATGCTTGGGATGTTAGCATTTTTTGGATTCAACGGCATCTCGTCAGTGCTAAGGGGGCTAGGTGACTCCATGACTCCGCTCTACTTTTTACTTATAGCCACTGTCTTAAACATAGGATTAGATTACTTATTGATAGTGACCTACGGCATGGGCGTAGAAGGTGCGGCTATTGCAACCATTATAGCTCAAAGCTGTGCGTTTTTAGCCGGTGCTATTTATTTAACCTATAAACATCCACTCATCTCATTTAACATACCCACGCTACGTTTCAACAAGGAATTATTTCTCAAAAGCGTCAAGATAGGTCTCCCCACTGGCTTTCAACAAACCTTTGTAGCTCTAGGTTTGATGGCACTTATTCGCATTGTCAATAACTTTGGCACCGATACACTGGCTGCGTTTACCGTTGCTAGTCGCATAGACGCCTTAGCGGCCATGCCTGCCTTGAACTTAGCAAGTGCATTATCGGCTTTTGTGGGTCAAAACTTAGGCGCCAATAAAATTGAACGCATTAAAAAAGGATTACAGGCCACCTTATTTATGGCCTGGGGCATTTCGTTATTGGTAACCATAAGCGTGTATTTATGGGGAGCCGCCATAATGGGGTTGTTTACTCCAGACCCCAGGGTAATTGAGCATGGCACCAATTATCTAGTGGTTGTGAGTTCGTTTTACATGGTTTTCAGTACCATGTTTGTGATTCATGGCGTAATGCGTGGAGCTGGAGATACGCTAATCCCCATGTTTATAACGCTATTTTCATTATGGATAATACGGATTCCATTTGCAACTTATCTATCACATCATTTTGGAGAAAATGGCATTTGGTGGTCTATACCTATTGGTTGGTCGATGGGTTTAATAGGCTCTTACATCTATTACAAATTAGGCCGTTGGAAACGTAAAAACATCTTCAAATAAGATGTGATGGTTTGTTATATACCTTTGACCATAATAAATTCAATATAAAAAACATAAACACATGAAGTATATCGCATTTTGACATACATTTTATGCACTAAAATATAGCATGTGAAAACAGTGTCGTTAAAAATAGATGATTCAATGTTTGGAGAAACTGAAAGAATTTTATCCAGTCTAAAACAACCGCGAAATCGTTATATAAAGGAAGCTATAGCGTATTACAATAGGGTTCAAAAAAGATTAATACTAAAGAAACGGTTGAAGATAGAATCAGATTGCGTGACAAAGGATTCAATGAGTGTTCTTAAAGATTTTGGGGAGATTGATTATGTAGATTAATTAAAAGAACAGTATCCACCTCCCACTACATCAACGAAGAGATGGTGTTTTTAAAATCATCACCAGAACCAATAATCTTAAATCGCTTGGACAACAAAGGCTGTTGTTGTTTAATCTGTAATCCCATCACACATACAGGGATATTAGGTACTCTCGACTCCAACTCATTGAGTATAAATTCTAAATCTACTCTTTCGATGGCACTCACAAACGAGGTAAAAACAACTTTAGGACAGTGCTTACTAACAATATCTTCCACATCATCCATAGGTACAGAAGCGCCTAAATACAATACTTGAAATCCTTCTTTTCGAGCAAGTAAACTATAATATAGCAAACCAATCTCATGCCAATCGTGTTCTGGCAAAAAGAAAACCATCTTATGACCATTAGAAACCACCGCATTTTGCATTTCCTTATCGATGGCCACAATTAATTTTTGGCGAATGAGATTAGAAATAAAATGCTCCTGCCCCGGAATAATAGTACCAGCCTGCCACAAAACACCAACTTTTTCAAGGAAAGGAAACAAAACCGTTTCAACCGAAGCTTCAAACCCCTGTTTGATAACCGAATTAGACAACACACTCGAAAACTTGGCTTCATCTAACTCAAGCATAGCCACCATCAAACTTTCAATCTGCACATCCGAATTCTTACTATCTAAACACAGATCCAATACCCTATCCTTTAATTCAGCAGCCGTTAATTCAGCTATTTTAGATATTTTTAGGCCATTCTGATTGAGAATAGAGACATTTAGAATAAGTTTTAAATCCTCATCCGAATAAAAACGAATGTTGGTAGAAGTACGTTTGGGTTCAATAAGTTTATACCTACGCTCCCAAATACGGATGGTATGTGCTTTTATACCAGATATTTTTTCTAAATCTCGAATCGAGTAAATTGACATAATAGTGTATAAATTACTTTTGGATTATGGCCAAATTTTAAACACTCTACCCCCGCTTAATGTTCAAAAACAAATCCACCAAACAGCAAGTACAACACCTATTATACAAAACAAAAGCTGTACAACTTGTTTTATGTTAAGGCTAAGACTAAGCCATTGAAGGAAAAAATGTATATTTGTTGCTTACTTTATACATCACACTATGATATTGTCAATGACTGGCTACGGAAAAGCCACCTGTGAACTTCCAAACAAAAAAATTAACATAGAAATAAAATCGCTCAACAGCAAACAACTCGATCTAAACACTCGCCTACCAGGCGTTTACAGAGAGAAGGATATTGAAATTAGAAACATCATTGGCAACAGCTTGGTTAGAGGCAAAGTAGATGTAAGCATTTATGTAGAAGCTGGTTCTGCCGAAAAAAACACCAAAATAAACGCAGAGGTTGTAAAAGACTATTACGCTCAACTAAAAACCATAAGCACAGAGCTTGGCATTGATAATTCGAGTGAGTTATTGAGGATTGCCATGACCATGCCAGATACCACCAAAACAGAGGCGGCTACCTTTGATGAAGATGAATGGAACCTTATTGCCGATAGTTTACACGTGGCCATTGCCGATATTATGGAATTTCGCAAGCGTGAAGGCGAAGCGTTAGAATTAGACATCAGAAATAGAATAACGACCATTAGTTCACTTTTAGAGCAGGTTACTGAGTTTGAGGTAGAGCGCATCGAAAGAATTAAAACACGTATCCACGAGCATTTAGAAGAAATAGCTCAAAAAAACAACATTGATGAAAATAGATTTGAGCAAGAATTAATCTATTATCTCGAAAAACTAGACGTTACAGAAGAAAAAGTAAGGTTAAGCAATCATCTTGTTTATTTTATCGAAACCATCGAAAATGAGGATAATAATGGCAAGAAACTAGGTTTTATCACCCAAGAAATTGGTCGTGAAATAAACACCTTAGGCTCAAAAGCCAACGATGTGAATTTGCAAAAAATTGTGATT
>QKIO01000074.1 GCA_003251015.1 Bacteroidales bacterium | reverse complement strand
ATTTTACTTTTTTTTAACGTCTACCCACCCTAAAATAGGCTCTATCTCAAAAAAAATATAGCTCAAAATTTCACTCAACTTAGAGTAAACAACCCCTAGGTGTAAAAATGAATTAAGGCTGCTCAGTGGCAGAGTTATATTTCGGCTATTTGGCCTTTTGTCTGTTTTTATATTTTCTGTTTATTAATTTTTTCTTTTATGTCCATTTTACGATGTCTATGTTTACTCCACACAAAGCTCAGTTAGGTAACCGTTATGTTTTCTGAAATTAAAAACGCGGTCGTTATCCAGAAGTAGATACTGACCTTTAAAACCCATTACCTTACCTTCAACGGTGGTTTGTGTGTCGAAACTGAGGGTTTGTGGTTTAGTAGGATACGTCTCCACTGGGTAGTTTAGCTCTATGATAAGGTTGTTGGGTGAGGCGTATTGCTGTAACTCAGCTGGTATCAATGCCAAGGCTTTCTTTTTTTCTTCGATGAGGTCGATGTGTGTGGCTAACTCATTTTTGAGCATAGTGCGCCAGTTTGTTTTATCCGATAAAAACGTTTTTAAGAATACTTCTATTACCCCAGCGGTGTGGCGGTTAGGTACTTCGGCTAAGATAATGCCTTTCCATGCGCCTTGGTCTATCCAACGCGTAGGTATTTGACTCTGGCGCGTCACACCTACTTTTAGGCCTGATGACACCGCAAGATATACATAATGAGTAGTTAAACAGTGTGTTTTTGCCCATTCCATATCACGCGAAATGCCGTAATGAGCCTTGCATTTTTCGGGGTTTAAGATGCACTCATCTGCCTCAGGAGCCTTTTGAAAACATGGAAAACAAAAACCTTGGTTAAACGATTTTTTTGTTTCGGCACCACATTTAATGCAGTTTATCACATTTAGATAGTTTAGCTTAATGTGTTTGCCTACAAGTTGGTTCATATCAACATGTTGTTGACCCAATGTCAATGAGTATTGAATTTGGCCATCCACAATTTGAGCAGGCATTTTGAGCAAGTTTCCCGTGGCTATCATTAGTCCATTAATTTAGTTGATTTAACGTCTATCAGTTTGTATAACTTATCGGAGCGACGTACTTTTTCGTTAACCAACATGCTGAATGTTTCTCCCTTTTTTGTGGTTTGAACAGGCTTTAGGTCAACTCTTATTTCTTCCACCGTTAGTTGTATCACGCCAGTGGTTGGGCCTGTGATAAGAACTTGATCACCCACGCTTAATTCTTGGGTTTCCATAATAAATTCGGCCACATTAAGTTTTGGGAAGTAGTTGAGACCTTTGCCAATGTAAACTTTCTTTTTGCTTGCTTTAGAGCCATATTCAGAGCTCCAGTCGCCTAGTTTTTGACCTAAATAATAACCATCCCAAAACCCACGGTTAAAGACTTCCGACAAACGGCTATCCCATGATTTTATTTTCTCGGGAGAGTAAGAGCCATCAAGTACTGCGTCGATGGCTTCGTTGTAACATTCGCAAACGGTGCGTACATATTCTGCCGAACGCGCGCGCCCTTCAATCTTAAATACCAACACACCTGCATGTAACATTTTGTTCATGAAATGGATGGTTTTTAGGTCTTTGGGTGACATGATGTATTCATTTTCAACATCCATTTGGTTGCCCGATTCTTTTTCGGTAACGGTGTAACCACGTCGGCAGGGTTGTAGGCATCCACCACGGTTGGCTGAGGTGTTTAGCTGGTGCAAACTGATGTAACATTTACCACTGGTAGCCATACATAAGGCACCATGTGCAAACATCTCAATGCGCACCAATTCACCTTTAGGGCCTCTAATGTCTTGGGCTATGATGCCGTCATAAATATCTTTCACTTGATCCATGTCTAATTCGCGAGCCAGCACCACCACATCGGCATATCGGCTATAGAATTTTAAAGTTTCGATATTTGAAATATTTACTTGCGTAGAGATGTGTACTTCCACACCTATTTCATAGGCGTAATTGATTGCTGCTTGGTCAGAGGCAATAATAGCCGTTACTTGAGCATCCTTAGCTACGTCAATAATCTCACGCATAAGCGGTAACTCGTTATTGAAAATAACGGTGTTTACAGTGAGGTAGGTTTTAATGGAGTTTTCATTGGCTATTTTAACGATGTTGCGTAAGTCGTCGGTACTAAAATTATGCGACGACCGTGAGCGCATGTTTAACTGTTCAATACCAAAATATACCGAGTCGGCTCCTCCCTGAATAGCTCCCATCAATGATTCGTAAGAACCTACTGGAGCCATTATCTCTACTTCTTTGCGTGTTAATGCCATGTCGTTATCTGTTTTTGTGGTCGTCTGCTACTATTTGCAAATAGGCCTTAGCTTTTATACTATCTGTAGCAGTGGCCTGACCTTCCATACGTGTAAATTTATTCTGAACAAAGCTATAGTCTTGGTATAAACTATCTTCTATCATTCCCATACTTTCGGGATACGTGTAAAAGGCAAAATGATGAGCGCCTCTGTCCAATATGTTTTTACTAAAAATAAAATCCTTATTATCCATATTAAGTTGACAGAGCAAGGTGCGAGCCAAATCGGTTTGTCCACCTATATTGGTTATTACAGTGTCTTTAACAGCCAGCGCTCCGCCTAACCATAACATGGGAATGTGCTTAAAGTTTAAGTTGTCATGCGCATAGGCATCAGGGCCGCCCACACCATGGTCGGCAATTAGAATAAATAAAGTATTGTCCCATAATCCACTTTTTTTTGCTTCATCAAAGAAGGCACCAAGGCATTTGTCGGTATAAGCAATGGAGTTGTGGTAGTCATTTTCAAACATCCGTTGCATGGGCACATCAAAAGGCTCGTGACTGCTAAGGGTGAAAAAGAATTTAAAGTAAGGTTCTTGCGAGGCTTTCATCTCTTTAATCAGACGCTCAAAGGTATATTGATCGTGTACGCCCCATTTTTCACCTCGTTGGTCGTAGTCAAAATCATCAATTGAAATAATTTTTTCAAATTGAGCTTGTTTTACAAAGGAGTCCATATTTTTAAACTTAATATCACCGCCATACATATATAATAAGTCGTGATAACCTGCTTTTTTAAATTCAATGGGTAAAAAGGGGATGTTTTGTGTTTTTTCGGGATAACGCATGATTTCGTAGGTAGGCAGCGCTTGATAACCAGCCAAATTGGCCATCAAACCTTTATCTGAGCGGTCGCTGGCAGCATATATTTTCGAAAATAAGATACCTTCATGTACTAGCTTGTTAAAGCAAGCTGTTACATCAGCACCTCCAAGGGCTTTGATGTTGTGAGCCGCAAAACTCTCAAGTTGGATAATGACCACATTGGGTTTTCCTGCTTTAACTAATTGCGGGTAATCACCCGACTCAGCCATTAGGTTGTTAAATAATAGCTGTGCTTCATCTTGAGGCACGAAGTTGTATTCTACCTGGGAGCGTTTACTGTCTTTAAGGGCATACACAAATTTCCATAACGGATTAACAGCTGCTTCGTTGGCCAATACATCATTACTAAAATAGGCTACTCCTGTATTGATTGGCGCAACGCCTAAACTACCTCTTATGGGAAGTATCAACACCCCTGCGGTAAGTATCAACAGTAAAAAGAT
>QKIO01000100.1 GCA_003251015.1 Bacteroidales bacterium | reverse complement strand
GAAAACTTCGCCTGTCAGCATTAATGCTTGAGTGGCTCCTAGTCCTACTTTTTTAAGTACGAAAGGGGCTATGGTAGCAGGCACTAATCCGAGTTTTACTTCCGAAAAGGCAAAAACCGCCTCTTTGTCGGCCACCACGAGGTCTGATACGGCCAATAAACCCAAAGCGCCTCCATAAGCAACCTTCTGTACCCAGGTTACAATTGGTTTAGGGAAGTCGAAAAGAGTTTGGTAAAGGGTGTAAAAGAGAGCGGCGTCACTCAAGTTTAGGGATTCATCCTGATTTTTTGCAGCACGCATCCACTCTAAATCAGCTCCTGAGCAAAAGCAATCGTTTAAGCCATACAACACGACCACACGGCATGTATCATTGGTTTTTAACCGCTCAAATGTTTGAGTGAGTTGTGTGATGCCTTCTTTTGAAAGTGCATTTTTTCGTCCTGGATTGTTTAGTCCAATCCAATATACCGAATCTATAATGTGTGTGTGTATCATGGTCGTTGTTTGAGTTTGGTTTGATGTATATGATTTGATGTTGAGATCATTCGCTATCGCTGTTATTATTTGTATATATTGATGAGGATAGTTCTTTCTCAATCTCCTCTATGGTGGGTAATTCAGGCTTTAAGTTAGTTGGTATAGATTTAACAATTTCATACTCTGCAACACCGATTGGTTGGGTTGTTCCTCGTAGTGCATATTCAGCAATAACCTTAGATTTGCTTTGACAAAGTAATAAACCTATTGTTGGGTTTTCATTTTCACTTTTAATTAAGTCATCCACAGCCGAGAGGTACAGATTCATTTTACCAGCATATTCTGCTCTGAATTTTACAGATTTTAATTCTACCACTACATAACACTTTAATTTGATATGGTAGAACAACAAATCAATGTAAAAATCTTCACCATCAATTTTCAAAGGAACTTGTCTTCCAACAAATGAAAATCCACCACCAAGCTCAAGGAGAAATGAAGTAATGTGTTTTACGAGCTGCTCTTCAATGTCTTTCTCAATGGTTTTTTCACTTAAAGTCAAGAAGTCAAATTTATAGGGGTCTTTTAAAGTTTCAATTGCCAATTCTGATTGTGGCGTTGGTAAGGTATTTAAGAAGTTTGTAATCGCTTTTCCTGAACGGTTGTAGAAATCTAAATCTATTTGATGTGTCAGAATGGTTCTTGACCAATTATTCTCAACTGTTTTATTGATGTAAAAAATAGCTTCTTCAATATTATCAGTCTTTGTGATAATAAGTACATTATGTCCCCATGGAATTTGTCCAACAAGTTGTTGGACTTTTTCAATCTCAATACTAGAATTAGCATAAAACTCATACCATTTTCTCATTGAGAATAAATTGGAGCGAGAGAATCCTTTTTGAGTTGGAAAAAATTGCCTTAGATCTTTAGATACATTCTCAACAACTGATGTTCCCCATTTTCCGAGGCTTATTTTCTCTGAAATTGATTTGCCAATCCTCCAATACAAATCTAGAAGTGCATGATTTACTGAGATTGCAGCTTTAATCTGAGACTTTTGAATCTCTGATTTTAATTCCTCAATCCACTTTTTATATGCGCTCGTATTATGAATTAATTCCATCTGCTAACAATAATATTAAAAAACTTAATCAAGATACTTCTTTTATGCACTGGGTTTATTGAATCATACTAATCTTAATCACGGCATTTACTCTGTATGTTAGACTTATCTAATGGGATCAACCTTTTTGTTGATGAATAAGGTATTAAACAAGTGTTTTTACATTCTAAACACTCCATACGATGTGGATTTTCGGTGTTTATTCTGAGTTATTTGAAGTGTTAAACCCAGTACATCACGTGTTTTAGCTGGGTCTATGATGCCATCATCCCAAAGCCTACTGGTACTGTAATATGGTGAGCCTTCGGTTTCGTATTTAGCGTATATCTCTTTTTTTATGTGTTCAAGGTCTTCTTCTTGAGTGTAAGGGTTTTGGTCTTTTTTGATGGTCATTAACACTTGTGCCGCTTGTTTGGCTCCCATCACCGAAATGCGTGCGTTGGGCCACATAAATAAAAAGCGTGGGTCATAGGCTCGGCCTGCCATGGCGTAATTGCCTGCACCATACGAACCTCCAATAATAACGGTAATGTATGGCACGCTTGAGTTGGCCAATGTGTTCACCATTTTAGCACCATCTTTTGCGATGCCTTTATGTTCGTATTCTTTACCCACCATAAAACCAGTGATGTTTTGAAGAAATACCATGGGGGTGTTTCGTTCGTTGCAAAGTTGAATGAAATGAGCGCCCTTAAGTGCCGATTCTGAGAATAAAATGCCGTTGTTGGCTATGATGCCAGTGGTGATTCCATGTATCTTAGCAAAGCCTGTCACTAGGGTAGGGCCATACTCTTTTTTAAATTCATGAAAACGACTGCCATCGGTAAGGCGCATAATCAGTTCGCGCACATCAGGAAAGGGAATGCTACCATCAGGTATCAAACCGTATAATTCATCTATGTCATATAAAGGCGCTTCAACCTCTACCTTAGAACTTGTTTTTTCAATGGGGAGGGTTTCGATGATATTACGACAAAGATGTAAAGCATGTTCGTCATTATCAGCCAAATGATCGGCAACACCCGATATTTGTGTGTGAACTAAGGCGCCCCCCAACTCTTCGGAGCTTACCTGTTCGCCTGTGGCCGCTTTAACCAATGGCGGGCCTGCCAAAAATATAGTACCTTGGTTTTTTACAATGATGGTTTCGTCACTCATGGCAGGCACGTAGGCGCCACCCGCAGTACACGACCCCATCACCACGGCTATTTGTGCAATGCCTTGTGCCGAAAGACGCGCTTGGTTAAAAAAGATACGCCCAAAATCATCTTTATCTGGAAAAACCTGTGCCTGCTCGGGCAAAAAGATGCCTCCACTATCTACCAAGTAGATACAAGGCAGCTTGTTTTGTTGTGCTATTTCTTGCGCTCGGAGGTGTTTTTTGATGGTTTCGGCAATGTAGGTGCCGCCTTTTACAGTGGCATCGTTGGCCACAATCATCACTGCTTGACCGTGTATCTGACCGATGCCTGTAATGATTCCTGCAGAAGGAAATTCATTGTTGTGTTGCTCAAAGGCTGCCAGTGGCGATAATTCTAAGAATGGGGAATCGGCATCTATTAATAATTCAATACGGTGCCGAGCGGGTAGTTTGCCTTTTTGAGTGTGTTTAGTCATGGCTTTTTGGCCACCACCTTGTGTTATCTGGTTTAGACGGGTGTTGAGAATATCAACCAAGTTTGTATTATTGGCATGATAAACCTTGTATTCTGCCGTTTGGATATCTATGTACGATTGTAATTGAAACATGAACGATGTGTTTTCAATAATAACCCCCAACGATTCTAAATGTTTAAGTGTTAACTATAACTCTATTCAGCGATAAAATGTTTTCATAGGCCGATGAGATATGTACTAAAGAAATGAGGCTGTCTAAAAAGTTTAGGCAGCCTCTTTTTTTCTTGTTAAAAATTTGCATATATAATTGATATTTAGTATTTTAATGCCATAAAAGTGTATTTATGGCCAAGGTTACATTTAAAGAAATTCCAGGCGCTGAGCCATCTTT
>QKIO01000324.1 GCA_003251015.1 Bacteroidales bacterium | reverse complement strand
GGCAAATCTTTTAATTTAAAGCCACCATCCTTATCACTGACACACCCCGTCACCACCGCCTTGTCTTTGGCATTGTAAACAGCAATAGTAGCATATTCAATAGCCACCTTAGAACCTTGCTCCTGCACCCGCCCTTTCAAAACACCTGACTCTAAGACCTTTTCAACCGCCGAGGCCAAAAGACTAACCGTCATTACAAACAAAACACACAAACTGAAGAACCGTTTCATACCTATCTTTATTTAATCACATTTCTGCTTTGACTTACAAGCATTCAAAAGGTAAAGTCAACAGTACAAATAAAAATAAAAAAGTTTAGGAACGCGGTGAGGGCAAACAAACCACTATAAAATTAGAAAACTTAAGACCTATTAGATATAAAACCAAAACAGTTAGGCCTATAATTAGTTCATCAACTTGTAAACTTCAACACTTCTACCTCCACAAACACATATATTATTATCTTTGGTACATTAAAATTGTAACTCATCTGTTTTGAATAAAGATCAATCAAGCACCAGCCCAAATGCCATTGTGTTATACCGACTGCCAAACATGGCTAGCAAACACATCATCCTAGGCCATACACAACCATTGCTTACTGGTATCAACGAAGCATCACTGGCTCAACAGGGGTTTGTCATCGCACCTTTTAATGAGAATGAGAAAGAGTGTGTATTTATTAATACGATTAAAGAAATTACAATTACCCAAGCAAGTGCTTTAGAAATCCCTTCTGAATGGAACGCATTACTAAGTTTTGTAACAGATGCCTCACATGTGGAGCAAACTCAAAAAAATGACTACATCCATCAGTTTGAGCAAATCAAACAACTCATTATAAATGGGACGTGCCAAAAAGCCATCCTTTCACGCTTGAAGATCGAACCTGGGGTACCATCATCACAACTACTTAATCTGTTTGATGCATTATGCCTATTATATCCTCATGCCTTTGTGTATCTTCTTAACACCCCACAAACGGGTGTGTGGTCGGGAGCCAGTCCTGAGTTGCTGCTTCGTAAAAATAATCACTCCTTACATACCGTAGCGCTAGCTGGTACAATGCCTAATGCCACACAACACATAACGTGGGGTCAAAAAGAACTTGACGAACAAGCCATGGTAACTAATTACATCCATGATTTATTTAAAAAGGCAGGCATCCACCACTATACCACTCAAGGCCCTCATACCGTAACAGCTGGCCAGGTTTGTCATCTTAAAACAGATTTCTCCTTACCAAATAATGACGTAAACCACAATACAGCACAACTCATTAGCCAATTACACCCCACCCCTGCCGTGTGTGGTTTACCTAAAGTAGCGGCTTTAGAGTCTATCAACGCCATTGAGACCCACCAGCGAGAATATTATGCAGGATTTTTAGGCCCTGTTGATAAAAATAATTTCGACCTTTTTGTCAACATCAGATGCATGCAATTAACTCATCATAAAGCTATTCTGTATGTAGGCGGAGGACTTACCATAGGTAGTGAGGCCGAGAAAGAATGGAATGAAACAGAACTCAAAGCCCAAACTCTTTTGTCAGTTCTAAAAAATATAAGAAATTTGCAGGGTTATGAGTAAACCTGTTTCAGATAAGAAAGTCGTTAAGGCTTTAATTGACATTTGCCTTTCAGAAGGCCTACGAGAAGTTGTGATTTCACCAGGATCGCGTAATGCGCCCCTTACCCTCACTTTTGCTGCTCACCAAGAGTTTGAATGCTTCAGCATTGTGGACGAACGCAGCGCCGCTTTTTTTGCCCTTGGCATGGCTCAACAAACAGGTCGCCCTGTGGCTTTGGTATGCACCAGTGGCACGGCCTTGCTTAATTATGCGCCTGCCTTGGCCGAAGCATTTTATCAAAACATACCACTTATTGTCATTAGCGCCGACAGACCCCTTGAGTGGGTTGATCAAGGTGATGGACAAACCATTCGTCAAGTGGGAGCTTTAAGCAACGTGGTTAAATTTGCCTGTCAGTTACCAACCTCTTATGGTGATGAGAGTGACGATTGGTACGTAAACCGAGTGGTGAGTGAAGCTTTTTACCATTGCCGTTTTGTAAAGCCTGGCCCTGTGCATATCAACATGCCGTTTCGTGAGCCTTTGTATGGCAAAACGGTTCATGCCGCTCAGCCTCAACGTAAAATTCAACAGATACGTTCGGAGTATAAACTTCCAGAATCTGAAATAGACGAATTAGCATCGGTGTGGAACGAAACAGACCGCATCTTAATTTTGGCTGGTTCTCAAACGCCAAACGAAGAACTTAATGCCTTACTAAGAACTATTTCTACCATGGAACAAGTGGTGGTTTTAACCGAAACCATCTCAAATATTCACGGCGATAAGATCTTTAGTGGCATCGATAAAATTGTATCAACCATTACCGAAGAGGAGATTCATTTTTATAAACCTAAATTACTCATCACCTTAGATGGAGCGGTAGTGTCGAAAATGGTGAAAACATTCTTGCGGGATTATCCTGCTAAGTACCATTGGCACATTAGTCCTATCAACCATCATTTAGATACTTACCAACAATTAAGCACCGCCATTGAGGCCGACGCTGTCGTTTTCTTTAGTCAGTTAGCACCCAAAATAACAAGCCACAAGAGTCGTTATCAACTCACGTGGGATAAAAGTGCCGAACGTGCCGAGAATCATCATACCGAATACCTAGAAAAATGTGCTTGGAGTGACTTAAAAGTATTTGATATACTAGCTAAACACGTGCCAGCTCACTATCAGGTACAGTGGGGCAATAGCTCTACGGTACGTTATGCACAGTTGTTTAAGGAATTTCACACCATCAACAACTGGTCTAACAGAGGCACTTGTGGCATCGATGGTAGTTTATCAACCGCTGTAGGCGCTGCTCACATCACCCAAAAAGAAACGCTTTTGGTATGTGGCGACTTATCATTTTTGTATGATAGCAACGGCTTGTGGAATAATTACCTTAGTGCTCACTTACGCATCATTGTGATCAATAATGGCGGAGGTGGTATCTTCCGTTTCATTCCTGGGCCATCCGATTTTGAGGAGTTAGAAACCTACTTTGAAGCATCTCATGGCTTAAACATGAAGCCAATGGCTGAAATGTATAACTTAGATTATGCTTTGGCCGATTCAGAAACAGTACTACAAGAACAACTAGATCAGTTCTTTGCCCCTGGTATAAAACCAAAAATATTAGAGATTAAAACACCTTCAAAAGAAAATGCTGGTATCTTAAAATCTTATTTCAAACGTATAAAAGAAGAATTATGAGCCCACGTCAATGGTCATCAGTAAAAGAGTATGAGGATATAACATTTGAATACTTCGAGGGGATTGGTAAAGTTACCATTTGTCGCCCTGAGGTGTATAATGCCTTTCGTCCTAAAACAATTAATGAGCTTTTAGATGCATTCGATATTTGTCGCGAAAGACAAGATATTGGTGTGATCATTTTAACAGGTAAAGGCGACAAAGCATTTTGCTCTGGTGGCGACCAAAACGTTAAAGGCTTAGGTGGTTACATTGATGATGCAGGTGTGCCTCGTCTAAATGTACTTGACTTACACAAACGCATTCGCTCCATGCCTAAACCCGTGGTTGCCATGGTAAATG
>QKIO01000167.1 GCA_003251015.1 Bacteroidales bacterium | reverse complement strand
CTCTTGTTCTGAGAGCGTTACCTGCAATACAATTTCTGTTTTTTCTGGCAAATCATCCAACACCTCATTTTTGTTGCGACGTAAGATAAACGGCGAGATATAACGATTAAGCGATTTGCGACTTTGCTGCCCTTCGGGCGTGCCCTCATTTTGCACAAAGCGACGATTAAACTCCTCAGCACTACCCAACATACCAGGGTTAATGAATTGAAACAAATTCCACAACTCACCCAAATGATTCTGAATAGGCGTACCAGTAGTAATCATCTTGAATTTAGCATCCAATTTCATCACCGCCTTACTACGTACACTTTTTGCATTTTTGATGGCATGCGCCTCATCCAAAATAACAATATTCCAAGGTATGGCAGCCAATAAGTCGGGGTTAGATTGAATCAAACCATAACTTACCACCAACACGTCGTGAGGTTTTAAACCTTCTAAATCCTCTTTTCGATTTTGAAGCTTCAACTCAACCGTGGTTAAGGTAGGCGCAAAACGACTAATTTCTTTAATCCAATTACCACAAACCGAAGACGGCGCCAACACCAAACTAGGCCCATTAGCCGCATATTTAAGTAAGAGACTAATACCTTGAATGGTCTTTCCAAGCCCCATGTCATCAGCCAAACAAGCCCCCACACCCCAATTGTGCAAACGATCTAACCACAACACCCCTTCGGTTTGATACGGGCGTAATTCGGCCTGTAGGTTGGTGGCCAAGGAAGGCTGATAATTTTTTAATTCGGCTATTTTAAGCAGATGTTGTTTCCAATTTTTATCCGTTTCGAGTTGCAATGAGCCATCGATAAACTGCTCAATACCCGCGGCACCCAAAGGATGCACCACCATCTGTTTGCCTTTTTGATGCGCCACCACATTTAAAGCAGCCAATCGTTTTTGCAAGTCGGCACAAATACTCAGATACGTGGTCTCATCCAGTTGAATGTATTTTAATGTACCGCCCTTTGATTTGTCCAGCAACTGCTGAATACTCATTTTCTGTTTTTCATCAATAGTTATCTCCCCATCAATGGCAAACCAATCCTGACTTTGTTTAACACGAATAGAAAACTGATCGGCACTCAACACCTTAGACACACGCATGCGTTCGCCTTTAGGCCAGATCACCTTCACCTCAGGAGCCTGTTCGCGCAATTGCGCCAAAAAATCTAATATATCACCCTCTTCATCAATAAAAATTTGGGGCGATGACACCTTCATCTCTTGTAACCAATCCATACGGCTTGCCAAATCCAACACAATTTGTTTCTCCGTATCGCGATTACGTTGAATGTTGTATTGATTATTTTTTGAATCTTTCATCAACACCTCCGACGATCCAATACCCGGCACAAACCGAATCTCCTCACCCTCCATAGCCTCAATCAATAATTGCACATGCAACTGACCATTAATGGGCGTTAATTGAATAACAGGAATGTTAGCACACGCCTTTTTTGTTCCAGAACCTTGGGCAAAGTTACCCACCACCGGCATCACCTCACCCAAACGCTCAATAACAGGTTTGGCTTTACCCATACCACTTTTAGGAATGCTAATGGACTTTAAATTGGCATCGTTTAACACATTATAAACCTGCAACGCTTTGGCCGACCAAACGGTAAAAAGATAAGAAGTAGGTGTTTCTTTAACAATAGGCGGGTTTGGTGATGACGGATTGAGTTGTATGGTAACGCCCTTACTATTACTATCTATCTGAATTTGCGCCTCTTGAATACGAATGGATAAGGGCAAATAAGGCTCCGAAACCGTATAAACATCCGGATGATTGGCCAAGGCCCTGATCAACTTCGCTGGATCCTTAACCACAACATCATTGCGATAATAACTATGAATTTGTAGACACTGAAGAATAGCATGATCGTTTAAGGTTGCAAAATCAGGCAAGGCATTTAACATACGTGGCAACGAACGATCCTTACCTTTATTCCAACCCGATTTATTTCTATTTTGCTCTAGACAACGCAGCGTATCAAAATTTAAAGGATCAACCAACCAAATAAGCCGTTTATCCACAGTAGACTCCTCCGATTTACGCACCTCTTTAGAGGTAACGGCACTGGCCAATATGGTTAACACATCTTCCCATAACTCTTCGGGTTGATACAGTTCGGCCAGTGGCACGGTATTAAATTTTGCCCTTAACACTTTCAAACGTTCAGTGGCCTGTTTATCCGTTTCTTTGGCAAAAATAAAGCCAGCCGCACGATACTCAAACTCACCGTATTCATTGATTTGATCGGGTATAATTGACTTCTTAAGCGGTTTACCAAACCAAGTCATCACAGCTCCTAAAAAGTGAAAGTGAAGAAAACGATTCCTTGCCTCAACTATTTCATGGCCAGAAGTTGGTTTTTTACCTAATTTATGATTTACAAAAAGCATAATCATCTTGGCAAAATCCTTAAACGGATTAGACTCCTCGCCTTGCGACTTTAATTCTTTTTGCGCTTGGCGTAAAAAAGTAGCCGCCAATGTGAGGTTTGTTAAATCGCCACTAGCTATTAAGGTGATGGCGTACAACAGACCAAAAGCAGCCGGTAACTCTTTGCGTTTATGCCCATCTCGATTTTGAATATAAGTCAAGAATGAAGCTCCCTTTTCTAGTGCTAAATCGGTATTGCCATGCAACAAATCGGCAAAAAACAAGGCTTCATCCGGTAACTTAAGTGACTTAGCTACATCAAGGGCTTGGTTCACATCTAAAACTAAAAAAGCACAAGAAGTATAGACATCAATAGCTGTTTGGCTTGGTTTTAAATCCTCATTTAAATAAATGGTGTTGAGTTGAGAAAACAAATCGTACGACACAAAATACGGTATCGCTTCTAAAAATTCATGTTTTCTGATGGCTAACGACGACAGAAAAAAAGGTGTGACATAAGAAAAATCACCCAATTCCATAAAAATATTACGAAAGCAAATAACAGGCGTGTCTCTCAACAGGTAACTATAACTAAATACTTTTTCTTCAACAAATTGAAAATCATTAACCATGATGGCCAAACGAATCGCCATGTCTCTGTAATAATAAAACTGCTCTTTAAAGAATTCTAAGATGCGCTTAATTAAAAAGGTGTCGTGCTTAACCAATTCATATAATTGAATGCTGAGGTCTAAATTGAGTATATACCCGTTATCATAAGGAAGAAGAACCTTTTTATTAACCAAGTTCTCAATCGCTAAATCAATAGTGCCCTTTTTAATTTTAGGATAAAACAGGCCATCAATAACCGCTTTTGCCATGTTTTTACACGTGGTCTTAGGCAATGGGGTGTTAACGATGGCTAACATCTTGATAACCAAAATTTCCTCCTCAGTGAAATCATTAGGCTTAAAATCTTTGGGCAGACTAATGCGGATTAGATCTTCTTTGTTGGAATTATGAGGTATATCATCAAATAATGAGGCCATTGTATTGTTTTTTTTAGGTTATACTATTCAGATTTGCAATAAGCAAAAGCCGGTATTAAGCGACACAAAGTTCTATTTTTTTTGGAAAGTAAAAAATGCAAATGAAATCATTGAGCCTAAGTCAAAACAAGCCCCACCATTGATGTTTAGCACTACCATCAAACGCAGGGAGAGATGTGAAAATGAAT